>DOKV01000041.1 GCA_003510765.1 Clostridiaceae bacterium
ACTTGGTAGAAGCCATGAAAAATTCTCCCTTGGACAATGCCACCGCAAAAATCTTAGAACTCATTGAAAAAATGGTGAGATAAAAAACAACCAGAGCGTGAAGCGTCTCCTCTGAACCTCCTGACTGTAGAGGGTTTTTAGGGGACGTTTTTCTTGCGTCCTAGGAGAGCATTCTATTTCCTTCCTGAAATAAATAGTTACAAAAGTCTGATAATTATTGATATAATGAAGATAACAACTAGGAGGAGGAATGAAGCATGCGTATTGAATTTTCTGGAGCAGCAGGAACCGTCACAGGATCCAGTCATCTTCTACGGGTTTTGGACAAAAGAATTTTACTAGACTGTGGACTGTATCAAGGGAAAGATGAAAAAGAACGAGGCAATGATGTATTTTCCTATGTGCCCTCCACCGTGGACTATCTCCTTTTGTCCCATGCACATATCGATCACAGTGGTCGTATTCCACTACTGTATAAGCGCGGATTCCGAGGGAAGATCTTTTGCACACCGCCAGCCAAAGCCTTGGCAGAGATTCTCTTACTAGATTCTGCCTTTATTCATGAACAAGATGCGGAATGGGAAAATAAAAAGAGAGAGAGAAAGGGGTTAGAACCCATAGAACCTCTTTATAGGGTTCAAGATGCGGAGAAAGCCTTAACCCTTTTTGAAGCAGTGGATTTTGGCGAAGAAAAAACCCTCTTTGAGGGCTTTCGCTTTCGTTTTCTAGAAGCTGGTCATATGCTGGGGGCTGCCATCACAGAGATGTTCATCCAAGAAGAGGAGCGCAAAGTAAAGCTTGTGTATACTGGAGATCTTGGAAACCAAGGCATTCCGTTGATGAAAGAGCCAGAGACTGTGGAAGAAGCGGATTTCTTGATCATGGAATCTACCTATGGTAATCGACTGCATCCAGACAACCAAACAGAGCAGGAAGAGCTGGTGCACATCATCAATGAAACCTATCATCGAGGAGGTAATGTCATCATCCCATCCTTTGCCGTGGGACGAACCCAAGAACTCTTATATATTTTAAACGAATTTCAAGAAAGTGGTCGGTTGGCCCCTGGGGTGAAGGTTTACGTGGATTCTCCTTTAGCTAGAAAATCCACCATGATTTTCAAAGAATTCACCCAGTACTTTGATGAAGAAAGCCAAGAGAAGATGCGTAGAGGAGACTATGTGTTAGAGTTTCATAATTTGTTCTTCACAGAAACTGTGGAGGATTCCATGGAACTTAATCGTACCAAGAAAGGCTGTGTCATCATCAGTGCTTCTGGCATGGCCACCGCTGGCCGAATTCGCCATCATTTGAAGCATAATCTTTGGCGAGAAGAATGTAGCATCGTTTTTGTGGGCTATCAAGCGGAGGGCTCTCTTGGTAGAATTATTCAAGATGGTGTAAAAAAAATCACCCTCTTTGGCGAAGAGATTGCGGTACACGCAAAAATACATAGTTTCTCCGGATTATCTGGTCATGCGGATCGAAAAGGGCTTTACAATTGGGTGAAGGCCATGCGTAAAGGACCCAAAGAAATCTTTCTCACCCATGGAGATTTGGGGGCAGCCACTGCGTTAAAAGAACTACTTGCTCAGGATGGATATAATGTTCGTGTGGCTAAAAATGGGGACATCGTGCCCATCAGAGATTATGTAAAGCTTGTACCAAAAATAGAGGAAACTGATTTGGAAAAGTTTACAGTGGCCACGGCTTTGTCCAGGCTTCGCAAAAAAGAAGAACTGGTTAGATATATTGAAACCATTGATTTTAGCATGGTTCCACAAGAAGAAATTCTAAAAGAAATTGAGAAAATCCTTAAAAAACAGTAAAAACAGAGGAAAGGCAAATATGTACCAAAATCCATTGGTAAATCCTCGTTAAATATTGTATAATAATGTTGTGTCTTTTGAGTATAGCTAATGTCAAATCATTAACTATACTCAAATTCATGTGTATTATAATCTACGGAAACGTAGTTATATGTAGAAATCTTTAGGCCAGATTTCTAGGAAATATATATTAAGGAGAGGTATCGACATGAGAAAAACTAAAACCATGGATGGAAATATGGCTGCATCCTACATCTCGTATGCTTTTACAGATGTTTCAGCTATTTATCCCATCACACCATCCAGTACAATGGGTGAAAATGTAGACGAATGGTCCTCCAAGGGCCAGAAGAACATCTTTGGTCAACCCGTAAAGGTCGTAGAAATGCAATCTGAAGCTGGTGCTGCTGGTGCTGTTCACGGATCACTACAGGGGGGCGCATTAACCACCACCTATACGGCATCTCAAGGACTGCTCCTCATGCTGCCAAATATGTACAAGATTGCAGGAGAACTCCTGCCAGGAGTATTCCATGTAAGTGCTAGAGCCATTGCTGCTCACGCGCTATCCATCTTCGGGGATCACCAAGACGTTATGGCTGCAAGACAAACTGGTTTTGCGATGCTTGCAGAATCTAATGTACAGCAGATCATGGATCTATCTGGGGTTGCTCACTTGGCTTCCATCAAGAGCAGAGTGCCTTTCTTAAACTTCTTTGACGGTTTCAGAACCTCCTCAGAAGTACAGAAAGTCGAAGTCATTGAATATGATGAATTAGAAAGCCTTTTAGACAAGGAAGCTGTAGCTGAATTCAGAAGCAGATCCTTAAACTCTGAAAGACCTGTTACTAGAGGTACCGCACAAAACCCTGACATTTATTTCCAGGGAAGAGAAGCGGCCAACAGATATTACTTGCAAGTTCCTGAAATTGTTGAAGGATACATGGAAGAAATCAACAAGATTACAGGAAGAGATTACCAACTCTTCAACTATCACGGTGCACCAGATGCTGAGCATATCATCATCGCCATGGGCTCTGTTTGTGATACTGCAGAAGAAGTGGTAGACTACCTCACCAAGAAGGGTGAAAAGGTGGGTCTCATCAATGTACATCTTTATAGACCTTTCTCCACCAAGCATTTCTTAAATGCCATTCCAAAGTCTGTAAAGAAAATTGCTGTTCTTGATAGAACCAAGGAACCAGGATCCGCTGGAGAGCCTTTATATCAAGACGTGCGTAATGCATTCTATGAAGCAGAAGTTAGACCTGTTATCGTCGGTGGAAGATATGGCCTAGGATCCAAGGACGTAACTCCTGGACAAATCCTATCTGTATTTGAAAACCTTGGATACGGAGAAGTAAAGAATGGGTTCACCATCGGAATTGAAGATGATGTAACTTATACTTCTCTACCAAAGCATGAAGAAATCGACACCACTTCTGAAGGAACTGTACAGTGTCAGTTCTGGGGACTTGGATCCGATGGTACTGTGGGCGCTAACAAAGCATCCATCAAGATCATTGGAGACCATACAGACATGTATGCTCAAGGATACTTCTCCTATGACTCTAAGAAGTCTGGTGGTATCACAGTTTCTCACTTAAGATTTGGTAAGAACAAGATCAGAAGCCCATATCTTATCCAGAATCCTGATTTCGTAGCTTGTCATAACCCATCTTATGTAAATAAGTATGACATGCTGAAGAACCTGAAAGACAATGGAACCTTCCTACTCAACTGTCACTGGACAGTGGATGAACTAGATGCTCATCTTCCCGCAAAGCTCAAGCAGCAAATCGCCAAGAAGAAGATCAACATGTACATCGTGGATGCACAATCCATTGCTACAGAAATTGGACTGGGCACAAGAATCAATATGATCATGCAGTCTGCATTCTTTAAGCTTGCAAACATCATCCCTGTGGAAGATGCCATGACTTACCTCAAGGCCTCCATCGTAGATTCCTATGGAAACAAGGGTGAAAAGATTGTAAACATGAACTACGAAGCTGTGGAAAGAGGCGTCAATGCACTGGTGAAGGTAGAAGTACCTGAAGCATGGGCAACCGCTGAAGAAAGCAAAGTAGAAGAGAAGAAGGTACCAGACTTCATCAAGAATATTCTAGAGCCAATGAATGCACAAGAAGGGGATCGTCTTCCTGTATCTGCATTCTTAGGAAGAGAAGACGGAACCTTCCCCATGGGAACTTCTGCCTTCGAAAAGAGAGGAATCGCTGTCAATGTTCCTGAGTGGAGCCTTGAAAACTGTATCCAGTGTAACCAGTGTTCCTATGTATGTCCTCACGCAGTTATTCGACCATTCCTTGCTAGTGAAGAAGAAATGGCCAATGCTCCAGAAGGATTTGAAGCGAAGAAAGCTATGGGCGGAAAGGCCTTTGGAGATCTTCAGTACAAGATTCAGGTATCTGTTTTAGACTGTACAGGTTGTGGAAACTGTGCTCAGGTTTGTCCAGCGCCTAAGAAGGCTCTGGTTATGAAGCCAATTGAAACCCAAATGCATGAAACCAAGAACTGGGATTACGCATTAAGCTTAACTCATAAGTTAAACCCAATGAACAAGAATACCCTAAAGGGAAGCCAGTTCGAGCAACCACTGCTTGAATTCTCCGGCGCTTGTGCAGGTTGTGGTGAAACACCTTATGCGAAGCTTGTTACACAGCTGTTTGGTGACAGAATGATGATCGCCAATGCTACAGGATGTTCCTCCATCTGGGGTGGATCCGCACCAGCTTCTGTATATACAACCAACCATCTTGGACAAGGTCCAGCATGGGCAAACTCCCTATTTGAAGACAACGCTGAGTTTGGTCTTGGTATTTACCTAGGACATAAGGCTCATAGAGCGAAGCTTCTTCCTATAGCTGAAAAGCTTGTGGCCAACCCAGCAGCAACAGAAGAACTGAAGGCTGCCACACAAAACTGGATCGATAATTTCGATAAGGGTGAAGAATCCAAGGCTGCAAGAGCAGCACTGCTTCCACTTCTTAAGAATGCAGATCTTGAAGAAGCCAAAGAACTTTATGCTGAAAGAGATTACCTCACCAAGAAGAGCCAATGGATCTTCGGTGGAGACGGATGGGCTTATGACATCGGATTTGGTGGATTGGATCACGTTCTTGCAACGGGTGAAAACATCAACGTTCTTGTTATGGACACAGAAGTTTACTCCAACACTGGTGGTCAGTCCTCTAAGGCTACACCAACAGCAGCCATCGCGAAGTTCGCATCTGCTGGTAAGAGAACTAAGAAGAAGGATCTGGGCATGATGGCCATGAGCTATGGCTATGTATACGTAGCACAGATTGGTATGGGCGCTGATAAGAACCAGACCATGAAGGCCTTCGTAGAAGCAGAAGCTTATGATGGACCATCTCTAATCATCGCCTACTCTCCATGTATCAACCAAGGACTCAAGCTTGGTATGGGCTTCAGCCAAGAACAAACAAAGAGAGCTGTAGAGTCCGGATACTGGGCACTATACAGATTCAATCCACTGCTAAAAGAAGAAGGAAAGAATCCATTCATCCTAGACTCCAAGGAGCCTACAAGAAGCTTCAGAGAATTCATTGACAGTGAAGTACGTTATGCTTCCCTGCTCCAAGCATTCCCAGATGAAGCAGAAGCACTGTTTGCAAAGACAGAAAAGGATGCCATGGAAAGACTAGACAGCTACAAGAGACTTGCTTCCTATGACTACTCTGCAAAGAGCACAGAAGAATAAAGTTTTCTATAGATGACTGGTTTCATCACTACATGTAGAAGGACTGCCCTAGGGCAGTCCTTTTTTTGGGTTGATTTTCATGAATTACATTTTAAAGAGCATCCATTGATCTGTATCCTTCTCATATTTTAGTTCGAAGAGGACTTCTTTATCTTGAACCACACCGCGGCAAAGAAATACTTGCATTTGATTCCCAGCCAGCTTTTCTTTCTTGCGTTCTTGGATGTTCTTGATGGCAATGACTTTGTATTTTCCATCTTCATCAATGAGACGAAAGCGTAGGGGATGAATGCGTCCTTTAAAATCAAACCATGCAATCATTTCAATGGGTTTCGCTAAAACCTTCATATAGGCACCTCCTTAGGTAAGGATGATCCATCACAGATGGCTACTCATAAAGAGATAGTCCTTTTCTACAATGCCCCCAGAGAACGCTTTAACGGGAGAGTGTAGAAAAGTAGCTCGAATAAGAGAGGCATCACCAAAATTTTTCCGGATCAGGTCCATGACCTGGTCCATTTTTTGCATTTTCTCGGCCTCTTTGTTCTGGAAAAGGGAAAGCTGCTCTAAAGCACTGTCTTCTAGCTGTGCAAAAGAAATGCCTAGGTGTCTTACAGGTTCTCCGTTCCACATTTCATCGAAAAGGCTACAGGCAATACTCATGAGCAGACTGGTGGAAGTGGTGGCCAAAGACACTGTGCGCTGACTAGAAATTGAAGTGAAATCACTGTAGCGGATGTGTACCGATACGGTTTTGGCTTTTTTGCCAGAGGCTCTTAATCGAGGGACCAAGGTTTCGCCAATGGATAAAAGAACGTTATGGCAAGAAGTTCGATCGCTAAAATCAAAGGGTAAAGTGGTGGAATTGCCCATACCTTTCATGACAATGGTCCCTTCATTTTTCACTGTGGAAGACTCTATGCCTCGAGCATAGCAAGAAATCATGTACCCATACTTTTTGAATTTCTTATGGAGAAATTCCGGATCTGTTTCTGCCAATTCTCCAATGGTTCGGATATTCATGGCTCGTAGCTTTGTCGCAGTTCTTGAGCCTACCATGAAGAGGTCCTCCACTGGTAGAGGCCACATTTTTTTGGGGACCTCTTCTTTGTAGAGGGTGTGTACCTGGTTGGGTTTTTTCAGATCTGAAGCCATTTTGGCCAAAAGTTTTCCGGTGGAAATGCCGATGTTCACCGTAAACCCTAGCTCTTCTGCGATGCGTCTTTTCAAGGTTTCAGCCAAAGGAAGGGCGTCTTCTTTGGCGATATGACTCATATCCATGAAACACTCATCGATGGAATAGCGTTCGATGAGGGGCGAGTAACTTCGTAAGATCTCCACCATGGCTTCACTGGCCTTCATATAGACGCCATAGCGAGGAGGCACAATGGTGAGTTCAGGGCATTTCATCAAGGCTGCAAAGAGGGTTTCTCCCGTTTGTATGCCATATTTTTTGCAGGGCGCTGATTTGGCCAAGACGATGCCATGACGGCTCTCAGGATCTCCCCCCACAATGGCCGGAATGGTGCGAAGATCTAGAGAAGCACCGTGTTGAAGATCCCAGGCAGCATTCCAAGATAAGTAGGCGGAATTCACATCCACATGGAAAATAAGAGACATCATACATCACCCATCCAATCTAAAAAATAAACGTATGTTCTAAAATCATTATATCAGAACAGACGTTCACTTTAAATACCCTAGGGGTCTATTTTATTTTTAAAGTCCATGAAAAAAGAAGCCTCTTCCATGGGGAAAGAAGCTTCAATAAGGGTAGTTTATGCGTGATATCCAGGTTTCACAGGGGTTTCTGGATGTACAAGATTCAGGAAATTGGTGATTTCCTCATCATAGCGATTGGGATTAGAGGCCATGGAGGTGCCATGGACCCCATCCTCCGCAATGTAAAGGTACTTTTGATCCATTTTAAAGGCATACATGGCTTTGGACATCATGGTGGGCACATAAGTATCTTTTCCACCATGAATGAATAAAATAGGCTGCTTAATGGTGGGCAGCTCTTTCAAAGGGGAAACGTCTTCCACGGTGAACCCAGAGCGGACTTTGATGAAAAGATCCACCAAGGCGATGAGCTTTTTACTCTTGATGCGGCTGTCTTGTGTCAGCTTCAAGAGGAGTAGTTCTGGAAGATCTGAGAAAGCACAGTCTATGATGCCATAGGTGATGCGATGGTCTATGGCCATGGTGAGCATGGCAATGGTCCCACCCATGGATTCTCCATGGACACCCAATCGAATGTCTTGTCCATACTCTCGGTGTAAGTGATCAATCACCGCAGCCAAATCCCATTTTTCAAAATAACCGTAGGAAGTGTTCTCCCCACCGGTTTCTCCATGATTTCGGAGGTCAAAGACCACCACATGGTATCCTTTGGGATAAAAGAAGGGAAGATATTTCAATCCGCCATATAGATTCATGGTAATTCCATGGACCAAAAGGATGAAGTTTTTACTTTCAGGGGCAGCTTTGTTCAGGTATACCCGTCCTTTAATCATATATCCGTAAGGAGACTTGATTTGAAAAGGTTCATAGGGCAGTGCCTCAATGGCTTCTTCTGGGAAATACCCTTGGGCTTTTAATTTTTCTTTGGCCGCCTCGTAGGATTTGGTTTTAGGATATAGGATGCGATTCACATATCGATAGGCCAAATAAATCACATAGAAAAGCGTTAGGATGAGAATGCCCAGGAGGATGTAGACTACGTACTTCATTATGGTACCTCCTTGTACTCTTTATTTCTTATTATAATTGAAAAACTAAAAAATTGATAATATTCCATAGATTTCTAGGAGAAAATGCGGAAAATCTCCCTTGAAGAGGGCCAGTTCATGGAAAGACATGGAGAATATGGGGCTACTTTTTCAACGAAAGTATGTTGATCCTTCTGGCGATATACTGTTTTGGGTCTCTAAACCTAGAGGCAGCGATGGAAACAGTAGTAGATGAAGAGTGCTTTACTTCATCGGCTTCAAAGGCATGACGTTTAGTGAAATAGATGGAGATGGCTATGGTGTAAAAAGTGTATTAACAATTCATAGGAATACTGAATCATCTGAGTATTAAAGGTATAATGAGGTCAAGACTTGAAAAATCAATCGTAGGAGGATTGCCATATGAAATTTGAAATGGATAAAGTAGTGAAGAAAAGTGAAGAATTGGTCAAAAAAGGAGAAGGCTTGGCAAAGGATATGTTGCCAAAAGTAAAAGAGGCCACCTCAGATCTAAAGGAATCCTTGTCTACCATCATGGATAAAGGGGTCCAAGGAGCACAAAACTTTTTTGAGAAAAAAGATGATGTAAAAGATGAGGCCGTGCAACTGGTACAAACCACAAAGAAAGAGGTGACGGGCGTGTTTGATCCAAAATCCAAGAACAAGAAACATACGGGGAAAATCATTGCAGGAGTAGCCGTGGCAGCAGCGGCAGCAACGGCCTATGCGGTCTATAGAAGAAACAAGAAGAAAAACGAAGACCTGAAAAAAGAATATGCAGAAAAGCTCATCCGATGGGCAGAGTTAGACCTTCAAGATGTGGATACGGAAGCAGATGCCTTACAAGAACCTGTGAAGCTGGTACCGGATCGGGTATATACCATGGGTAGCAACGCCCAGGTGGGAGATCTTCTCATAAACATTTCAAACCCAAAGGATGCCAATACCTTCAATCCAGATGAAGTGTCGGAACCACTAAAAGATTTGGGCATCAAGAAAGTGATCCTGGATAAAACCGGTAAAATGAAAGAAAAAATCATCACCAAGATTGAAGAAGGGAAACTTCAAACAAAGCTTG
>DOKV01000098.1 GCA_003510765.1 Clostridiaceae bacterium
CCTTCTGTCATTTCTTTCCATGTACCCTCAGGATACAGAAAATGGAATCTTTTGTCTGTCCAAGTCCCTTGTCAAGGAGGTTTCTCCCTTGTCAAACCCCTTTGACATCCATAAATCCTCATGAAAACCAATGCTTTTCAGAATACCTTAGGACCAGGTTATTCTTTATGTCCTTCCATGGCCTCTACAAAGAACCCCGCCAGATTTCCGTGGATTTGCACCCCTAAGGTCTTCAAAGACTGGTCTAAAGCCTTTAAGGTTTTATAGAGCTTTTCTTCTCTGGCATTTTCTCCCATATGCCCTAGACGAAATACTTGATTGCCCAAATAGTCAAAGGCACCACCAATGAGGATGCCATGAGTAGAGAGCATTTCTTCCTTCAGCACTTCATAGGAAATGCCTTGGGGAAGACATACAGTGCTCACGGTATTGGCGTGCCCTTTCTTTGCATAGAGGGAAAGCCCACCTTTTTGAAGGGCTTCTCGTACGGCTTCTCCCAGCACTTTATGTCTTTCTAAAGCGTCCCCTTCTTCCAAGATCACCCAAAGGGCTTCATGGAGCGCATAGATGTCTGACACCGGTTGGCTATAAGGAAACCATTTTTTCTCATAGTAGTCGTCAAAAATCCCCAGATTTAAGTAAAAACTCTTCACAGGTGTCCGCCTTTTCCGAAGGACCTCTTTGGCCTCACTACTCATGGCCACAAGGGTTAAGCCTGGAGGCGCAGACAGGCATTTTTGCGTGGCCCCCAAGACCACATCCATGTGCCAGGCATCCATATGAAGGGGTTCTCCCCCTAAGGCCGAGACACTATCCACCACAGACAAAATACCTTTTTCCCTTAATAAGGAACAAATTTGATCCACAGGGTTCACAAGACCTGCAGGGGTTTCGCAGTGGACCAACGTGGCCAGCTTAATATTTTTGTGTTCCTTAAGAAAAGCTTCTAAAGCATCCACATCTATAGGTTCATCATAAGGCCCTTCAAAGACGATGGGCTCTCCACCATAGAGCTTCACAAAATCTATAAACCCATGGCCAAAGATGCCATTGTCGATGCAAAGGACTTGGTCTCCTGGCTCAATGAAGGAGGCACAGGCAGCTTCCAGACCCAAAATCCCTTCTCCGTTTAAGATGAGTACCTCCCCTTTTGTGTCATAAAGCTCCATGAGAAGCTTTTGGGTTTCTTGGTAGAAGTCAAAAAACTGCGCTTCTAGATCTGGGTTCATCAAGGGGTTGGCCATGGCTTGTCGAACTCTCTCGGTGACTTCTGTAGGCCCTGGGGTCATGCGTAGGATCTTCTTCATGAAAATCTCTCCTTTAGGATTCATTGTAGTTGTTTCTTCCATTGTATCAAAGAGGGATAAAGATGCCTACAAAAAGCCCCTCTTCCACACTCTTTTCACCTAGGCCTAAGCATCCTATAATTCTTCCAAGTACGCTTCTTTTTCATTGTATTTCCCCCTAGGTGGACGTACACTTAAAGTACCCAACAACCCATGAATAAGAAAAAGGAGAGATCCATGATGTTCCGAAAAAAATCTCTGCTAACCCTCATATTCACAGCCACATCTCTTCTCCTCATTACTGCCTGTTCCTGCACCCAAACGCCCAAAGGGGAAGGGCCTTCTCCCACGACCCCTCCCTCTACGGAATCGCCAGCAGAGGATGCCCCAGTGGTTTTCCAAAGCCCTCTCCTAGAAGCGCTGATCCAAGAAGAACTAGGTAAAAAAGAGATCCATGAAAGCGATCTATTGGCCATCAAGGGCTTTGCCCTGGCCGCTGATGAATTTATCTTCTTGTCTGGTGACGGACGTCCTGAAAAGAGCATCATCCATTTCTATGAAGATGAATTCGAGTATGAGAACGTGCGTTACAAAGGCTATGGGACCTTGGACAGTTTGGCAGATTTGACCTACTTTAAAAATCTCACCAAGCTCTATATTACCTTGCAACCACACCTAGATTTATCCTCCATCCCCACAGAAATTCTTGAGAATCTTCATACCGTGTTCCTTTATCAAAGCCAGTATGAGGACATTTCTTTCTTGTCGGAAGCCAAGGCTTTGACAAATCTTGTGATGAATACCAATGCCATCCAAGATCTCAGCCCCCTTCAGACCCTTACCTCCTTACGACGACTTTCTGTGGATTGGAATCAGGTGGAAAATCTTACCCCTTTGGGAAACCTTGCCAATCTCACCTATTTTTCCGCCTATGGAAATCAAGTAAAAGATCTAACCCCTTTAGGCAACCTTATGAACTTAGAGGAGCTTCGACTCTATGAAAACCAAGTGGAAGACATTTCTGTGCTGAAAAACCTAACCCATTTAAAACACCTGGAGATGATCAATAATCGTATCCAAGACGTGAGTCCATTGGCAGATTTTGAATCCTTTGATGTGCTCATGCTCTCTGGAAACCCCATCACAAACATTGAGCTTCTTGAACATATTGAATCCCTACAATTTGAACCTTAGGAAATTCAAGGATCTAAGGTCATGGGACCTGCTTCTTCCATAGGAAAGCGGCAGGTCCTTTCCTTAACCTATTTTATAGAAGGTCAATTATTGTCAAAAAATGTCTAGAGATTTTTCCTGTTTTCCTTTATATTCCCATGGATTTTCCTCATCATTAGGCCTATACTTTTAATCATTCTATGACCTTTATACATGGCTATGAGAAAAGAAGGAGGTGTCCACCCCATGAATCACTCTATTGACCAACAGGTCACAATCCTACAAAAAGATCCCCAGAGCTTGGCGGTGGAGGACTTCATCAAAAGCTATTATCCCCTGATGGCCTCTAGTGCCGCCAAAAGACTCCAGCGGTATATATTGGTAGAAGGAGATGAAGGATTCGCCGTGGCACTGGAAGGGTTTCGAAAAGCGTTCTTGACCTATGATGAAACCAAAGGCTCTTTTGTGGCCTTTGCGAAGCTTCTCATGGACCATGAACTGATCAACCATCTCAAAAAAGAACAGAAACCATCCCTGGTGTCCCTAACAACCCTTCCCTTAGCAGATCCGTCTTTATCCATGGAGGAAACTATGATACTCCGAGAAGAAATTCAAGCCCTTGAGGAGGGTCTAGGTCAGTTTGGCCTCACCTTTGACACTTTGGCTGCACAGATGCCCAAACATGAGGACACCAAAAAAAGGGCCCGTGACATTGCCTATGCCACCTATGAAGAAAAAGAACTTTTACAAGAGATTTTTCAAAAGTGCACCTTACCCGTGACCAAAATGGCGCTGCGCTTTGGCGTAAGCCGAAAACTTCTCTATGGCAGTCGTCCATTCATCATCAGCATCTTGATTGTGCTCAAAAAGAAATTAGAACATATCAAAGAATGGCTCTAAAGTGTATCCGAAAAAATTCAGGGTCCTTGTATCTTATAGTGAAGGAGTGAATCATCATGAGAACTGGATTGATCGTATCCATAAAAGAAGACTATGCCATCTTGCTTTCTGAAGGGACCTATCTGAAGGTCTCCAAGAAACCATCCATGGCCCTTGGCCAAGAGATCTATTTCTCTAGCGAAGATCTTTATAAAACACCCCAATCCCATAGGTTCTCCATGAAATCTTTTGCCATGGTAGCCATACTCTTTATTCTTTTACTTGTTGGAAAAACCGTCCTCCCCACAGCACAAACCCATCAGGTCTTGGTGGAAATCAATCCATCAGTCCTCTTTACCCTAGGGGATGGAGAAGAAGTCCTCCAAGTGAAAGCCTATAATGAAGATGGCAAAGCCTTAGACCTTTCCTCGTTAAAGGGCCTTCTTTTCACAGAGGCTCTCGAAGGATTGCTTGTAGAAGCAAAGGAAAAAGGATACTTAGATACCATGGATCTCACAGAGGACTTTATCTACATCACTTCCATTTCTCATGGACACGATGAAAGACTCCTTCTTTTTCTAGATCAATTAGTGGCTTCAGCTGAAGAGGGTCTTTTAGGTGAAGCCACCCTAATTCTACAAACAGAAACCGAAGAGACGCTTCTTGCACATGATCAAGAAGGCACAGCCCTTGGATTAGCACATCTTCGCGCACGCTTTGACCTCGCAGCTCATGAGACCCCTGGGGATCTCTTTAAAGACCCTATTAGGAGAGCTCAGTATCTTGCTAAAGCTTTTGTGCTAGAAGAGGATCCTCAGCATAAACTTCTTCGTTATCAAAAAAACATAGCGAATCAACCCCTCTCTTCCCAGGCCAAAGAAGCCTTTGAAGCACAACTGGCCACCTATAAAGAGAGCATCGACGAACTTCATAAGGCTCGTAAAGCCTATCAAGCCGCCAGGCGATCTGGTGATGAAGTAGCACTCATAGAAGCCCTAAGGCAATTAGAAGAAAGTGAAGCCTATAAGAAGGAAATGGAGGAGCTGAAAAACATTTTGGAAGCATCCAAAGACCTGGAAGAAGACTTCAAAGAGTTGGAAAGTCATCTACTTTCTCCCAAAGACCCTGCTGAGGGAAGGAAGCCAGAGACTCCTGAAAAACCTGAAGACCCCAGCAAAAAAGAAAATGCAGATAAACCTGCACTTCCGGGGAAGTCTGAAGACCGAGAAACCCCCACATCTCCTGGCAATAAAGAGACCACAGACACCCCAAACAATCCTTCTCCACCGAAAGATCCTGGAAACCCGGACAAATCTGAAGAGCCTCGTAAACCAGATAAGCCAGATAAGCCCGGGAAGCCCGAAGAACCAGGTCCCCCAGAAGACTCAGGGAAACCTGAAGACTCAGGGAAACCAGATGATACTGGAAGACCTAGTACCCCTAGAAAACCGTAACATTTTTAGATACAATAAAATAGCACTGCACCAGTGGCGCAGTACTTCTTCCGCTTTATTTATTATGAGTGGACAATTACATCCATGGTTTATGACAGTGAACACGATCATCATTTTGTGGGTGCAACCAGTGTTGCACCCACAATTTTATACAAAGGAGAGCTCAGGAAATGAATCTACATCATGACCCCAATACCACACCTCAAGACATCATCCATCAAGCCATTGAAGTCTTTTGCCAAAAAGGTTATGCCCAAACTTCCATGAAAGATGTCACCGATGGATTGTCCCTCTCTAGAGGACCAATTTATTACTACTTTAAAGACAAATATGGACTTTATAAAGCTTCCTATGACGTCTTTGAAGAGACCCTTAAAGCCATTCATGAGCGGTTTTTCCCAGCTCCTATCCCCACCATGGAGAAGATCAAAAAATTGCTTATGGGCATCATCCTAGACACACGGAAGTTTAATCGGCATTTTTTTCTGGGCTTACGGGATATAGCAGAGCTTTCAGACATCGCGAAGCGCTATGATACCTTAAATGAAGCCTTCCTCAGGAGGCTCCATGGAGTGATTCTTGAGGGGCAAGCCAAGGGGGAGCTCACCTCCACCCTCACCAAGGAAGAGATCACCACCCATATCTATGTGGTCTTTTATGGCCTACTCAGTGCTGTAAACTCAAAACTTCTGGATTTTCAGCCAGATGAGTCCTTTGAAAAGGTGCTCCATAGACACCTATCTCCCCTACTGCCTTAAGGGCTTTTTCTTGGGTTCTTTCATGAGAATCTGAATCCCAATGATCTTCTCTTTTTTCACGGGTCCTAGTCTCCTAGAATCTGTGGAATTAGACCGGTTATCCCCCATGAGAAAATACTCATCGTCTTGTAACAAGATTTTTACATAATCCACCGAGGGCCATCTATAGGTGGCATAGGGTTCTTTGAGTAAACCCTCATTGATATAGACCTCTTCCCTTCTAATAATAATCTCTTCTCCAGGCATCCCCACAACGCGTTTCAAAAGCAAGCTCTCTTCTCCTAAGAGTTCTTCTCGAAAGCTTACCAAATCCCCTCTTTCGATGCTTTTTAAAAATGGGGTGATACTTACGGTCAACGCCCCATCTTTTATGGTGTCTTCCATGGATACTCCGTGCACCTCAGCGCTGATAAGCAGATGATTAAGTACCAACCCTCTGGCTAGAAAAGCGCCCATAAGAACTGAGAGAAGTAGAAGCAAATGAAGAAGAACCGCAGCTGCCGGCCCCTTTGGTTCTTCCTCATCTACCTTATGGATCCACTCATGCTTTTCCTTTGATGCCAATTGTTCTAGATCGATGGTCTCTTTATCCATAGAGCACCGTTACTGAAAACTTAT
>DOKV01000202.1 GCA_003510765.1 Clostridiaceae bacterium
AAGCCTTTGGCCGCCATGGCCCCAGCGTAAGCACTGAAGCTAAACATGGGTCCTGGTAATCCTTGCACAAGACCAAATCCTGTGAGGAAGTCTTGACTACTCATGTAGTTTTGAATCTCCACAAGCTCTGTGTACATCAGGGGAATGACCACCTGTCCGCCGCCGATGACCAAGTACCCATAACGGTAAAAGCTCTCAAAGAGATCTATGAGTACATGATCAAAGAAGGCAGAGAAAAGAAGCCCTCCCAGGGCAAAAAAGCCAAAGAAAAACAGATACTTATAGGGTGGGTCTAGCTTTACGCGATGCCAGATGTCCTTCTCTTTGGACCTTGCCACCGCCAAAAGACCTCCTGTAAAAAGTACCGCCGGATAAATCCAAGAAGCCCGGATGAAAAAGGTGCCCACAGCCCCAAAAATAAGCAGTCCCAAGGTAAAAGAATCTTTCACCACCTTGGTGCCTATTCTATAGGCAGCCAAAATAATGAACCCCACAGCCATGGGACCAATATAGCGAAGGCCATCTTCTCTCAAATGAAAGACACCCAAAAGTTCACTTAAAAAAGACAGCAGGATCATCACCACAATCACGGGTAAAGACCACACCAGCATGGTGAGTAGGGCCAGTTTGGGTCCTCCCATTTTGTACCCTATGGCCACAAGGGTTTGGGTACTACTGGGCCCGGGTAGGAGTTGCGTCAACGCAATGAGTTCTATAAGATCCTCTTCTGTGAGGTACTGCTTTTTTCGAATGAGTTGGTCTGTGAAGACGCCATAATGCGCTTCTGGTCCGCCATAAGCGCCTAAAGAACAAATAAAAACATCTTTCAAAAAGTCTTTGGTAGATACGGGCTTTTGAACATCCCTGGTCATGGTAAACACCTCTTTACAATCTTTTAACCCCAAGACTCTTGCAACAGATAAAATACTTGTTCCATTGACGCCCATGGAGTATACTAATATTAAAATGCGATATCGATTTTCGTTATTGATAATTATATCGAAAGGAGACCCTCCATGCAACAAAAAATTCTCCGTAAATTCTTCTTGGGCTTTATGCAAATCCACATTCTCCATCACGCCAAAGAAGCCCCCTTATATGGCACCTGGATGATGGAAGAGCTGAAGCGCCATGGCTATGACATCAGCCCTGGCGCTCTCTATCCTCTTCTCCACTCCATGGAAAAAAGCGGCCTTCTTTCCATGGAAGAGCACTTGGTGGATGGAAAAATCAGAAAATATTATGAGACCACCCCATTGGGCCAAGAAGTCTTGGAGGAAGCCCGAAAGAAAGCCAAAGAGCTTTTTAAAGAAATCCACGAATAAGCGCTCCTTTAGTCTTTTGGGTTCCTTTAGGAGCCGCACTATAAGTAGAACAGCACCTGTCCTAAGATCCGGACAGGTGCTGTTCTAAAGGATATGCTATTTTTACAGTTGTCTTTTTAATTCTTCCAGAAGGTCCACCACGGTGTGGGAGTTTCTTTCAATGTCTTTCAAAAGCCTATCAGCGGTTTCCACATCCCCACGGTTATAGGCTTCAATGGCTTTTTTCGCATCCTGATGGATGAGGCTATGGGGTTTTTCCATCTTGGTAATAAGTCCCGTGATTTTCCCATTTCCAGTATCTAGGGTCGTCAGCCACTTACCCAATCGACAAGAATGATGGTCTCCTACAGTTTTTGGATCTAAGTCCACATAACCAAGAATCATGTTGTAGACTCTCCACTTCCACATGAGGTGATCTGTGATGGTCAAATCGATCATGACCCAAGGATCTCTTTCATTGGCAAAGTTTAAGGCATTGAGGCGCACCTCATCTATCTTGACGGAAACATCATAGAAGGATTGCCCTGTCTGGTTGGTCTTCTCCTTGATCACGGAAGATTTATCGTTGATCTCCATGATGTTGGCGGTGATTTCTTGCGTCGTAGCCGTTTGCTCTTCCACATTGGCAGAAATGGAGGTGAAGCTGGACTCCACGCTACTCATAATGCCGCTGATTTGGAAGATGCCACTGGTGGCTTCATTGATGGAGGCTTTGGAAGCATCAAAGTTTTTCACCACTCTATCAATTTCTCCCGAAGCTTTGTTTATTTTCCCGTTGAGTCCTTCCACAATCTTTCGGATGATGTCCACTTGCTCTTTGGTGCTTTCTGCCAGCTTCTTGATCTCATCTGCCACCACCGCAAAGCCGCGTCCATTCTCACCTGCTCTGGCAGCTTCAATGGAGGCGTTTAAGGAGAGGAGGTTGGTTTGATCTGCCACGGACTTGATCACATTCACCAATTCATTGATCTTCACCGTCTCTTCATTCACTTCCGCCATGATGTCCTTGACGGCATCGATCTCGGAAATGTTCTCCTCCACGGAGGCGAAGGTCTTTTCCACCTTCTCTAAAGCTTGGGCGGTTTCTCCCATGGCCAGTCTCATATTGCCACTGGATTCTTGAACGTAATTGGAAATATCTTCTGTGGCGGCGGTCATTTCTTCACTACTGGCAGCCACGGTTTGAATCATTTCTGCTTGACCATTGGTATCTTGAATCATCTCTCGTACGTAATCCAAAGTAGTCATATACTGTAGCAGATCATTCACCACTTTCATAGTGGACACAATGCACTTTTCTTTGTCTTGGAGCACCCGCTCCATGTCCTTCTGTTCTTTTGACTCCACTTCTTTTTCTTCTGCAGCCTGCACCACGGTCTTTTGAGCATTTCTCATTTTAAACATGTTTTTGCCTCCTACATCTTTTCTTCTGATTGTTTTATTCACAAATTTCCACTAG
This sequence comes from Clostridiaceae bacterium, assembly GCA_003510765.1. Lineage (GTDB taxonomy): Bacteria > Bacillota > Clostridia > Clostridiales > Clostridiaceae > Proteiniclasticum. Next base: position 2,785 of record DOKV01000202.1, read on the forward strand.
GATAAAGATGTGAATATTTATACATTCATGCATGATATCGGCGCATATATACAATATTTAAGAGGTCTTCATGAAAATATTTTAATACTCAAACATCTTGTATGAATAGAAAGCCCCTCCAAACACTCTTTGCCTGGGTGGGGCTTTCTCATCCTAAGTTGATCCTTCCTCTCTATTTTAAGAAAGTCACCTGATTCTTTCCTTTTTTCTTAGAGATGTACAGCGCTTCATCCACTCTTTTTAACGCATCTTCATAGGACCCATCGCTTTCTTTAAAGAAGGTAAAGCCCATGGAAATGGTAAACCGTACTTCATGGTCCTTGGCCAAGATGGAAATCTCAGACACTGCTTGGGCAATTTCTTTCCCAAAGGAGATCACTTGCTCCTCTTTAAGCCCAGGAAGAATACCCACAAACTCGTCTCCACCCCAACGAATGAACTGATCGCTACTACGAATCATGTGCTGCACAGTTATCGAGATGGCCATGAGCACCTCATCCCCCACGCCATGTCCATAGGTATCGTTGATTATTTTGAAATCATCGATGTCAAACATCATGAGGGTGGGACTCTCCAGGGTGGTTTGATACATCTGGAAAAAAGCACTCAAATGATTCACGCCACTTCTTCTGCTGGAGGCTTTGGTTAAAAGATCCATGTTTACTTCATTTTGTAAAGACTTGGTGGAGCTATGAAGATGCTTTTTGTCAATGACATAAAGCACGGAAAATCCTACAAGGAGGACACCGCCAATATAGAGTAGTAGGCGAAAGACCCACTCACTGGTTAAGGTTTCCATTCTTTTTCCCACCTCCTGGGTGTATAGGTCGATGTCATCAAAATGAACCCCCATGGCCACAATCCAATCAAAGTCCTCATAAAGCTTGGCAAAGGTAAGTTTCTCTGAGACTTCTTCCGAGTTCAGTTTCTTAAAGGAATAGGTAAAGTAATGCTCCCCGGAGGACTTTACCCCTTCTAGCTCTTCCAAATAAGGTTTCTTTCCTTTCAGGTCTTCCATCTCTGTGGACAGATACATCCCTTCTGTATCTACCAGATTGGGGTGTACTCGGCGAATGGCATAGTTCTCTCCCCCTTCATAGTTCAGAATCTCGTTGACCCAAATATAGGACTCATTGGAGAAGGTTCTGGTACGAATGGTATGGGCAATTTCCTCTTTCACCACCCCATCAATATAGGACGTTGCCACGCCAAAAATGCCTCGAAGGTTTCCTTTCTCCACCGTGCCCACGGAGGACAACACGTCCCCTATTTCCTCTGTGGCTTCATGCAATGTTTTTTTCTCCAGGTTTTTGGTTTGAAAAAGAATCTCCCCGGTGTCCTCTCTCCATAAGAGAGCCGTCCAAAGATTTTCATTGGTATCCTCTTCAAATCGATTGATGAAAAAAGAGGCAAAGTCCATCTCTTCTTCATCATACTCCTCTTGGAAGCGCTTTAACCGCTGATCGGTGTTCAGCTGATATACCTCAGCTTTTCCCTTCCTTAGCTGGTCCATTTCAAGGAGCACATTGTTCACCGTATCACTTAATAAATCCTTCTTCAAGGTTAAAATGACCTCTTCAGTTTGGGCTAAATAGATCTCCTTGGTTTTTTCATGGGAGTAGAGGTGTAGAAACGTTACCCCCAGGGTGATGATCACGATGGCCAGAGCAGTGAAGATTTTATACTTGTTGTTCAAAATAGTATCCCTCTTTTATTTCATGTACTTTCTTTTATTATAGAGGATAGAGAACCTCTTTGCCCACTGAAATTTTCACATTTTTGACCATCCTTTCACAATTTCTTCATTTTTCATAACGAAACTCTAGGATCAACGAAAAAAGCCTCCCTAAGGAGACTTTTGAAAACTTATGCCACC
>DOKV01000068.1 GCA_003510765.1 Clostridiaceae bacterium
CAGGTGGTGAGCTTTTTACTTGAATGCCTCATTCATCCTGAAGACGACATTCGCTACCACAGCGCTGAAATGCTTGGTAGCATCATTGGCCTCTTCGATGAGGACTACCGCAAGGAGATCCCTCTAGAAGAAGTAGCCCCCTCTTCCAAGGTATCGGGCTTACGACTCCTCCAAGACACCTTGAAAAAAATCCTCTATCCCAGCCACAAGGTCATCGACAGCCACAAAATGTTTTTAGGCTATGCCTTCTCCACGGTGATGCGCACCCTCTTTCATTGGTTGCCAAAGGATCGTCATGAAGATTATATGAGGGTTGTGGCTTCCTTTTATGAGGACATTCATCCCAGGCGAGAAGCCAATATCTTCTTGGCAGAGGCTTTAAAGTTCATTCCGTTCCCCATGGAAAAGAAGGAAGAGATCTACCTAAAGATCCTTAGTGGCGGCCTCATTCAGCGACTCACGGTGCTAGAGCTCCTGGGAAATACCTACACCGAGGAAACCTTTGATGAAGCCTTCATAGACCTCTTGAGGTCTCGCATTAAAAAAGCCCACAAAGGTACAGACCTGGTGGAAACCTTTTTACTCATGAAGCTTTCTGGGCAGCTCTCCATGCACAAGGAGCGCACTGCTTTGGCGGCCAACTTAAAAAGCCGCAAAAAAGAAATGGAGGACATGTTCTTAAACAACTTAAAAACCGCCACCCATTGGATCGTCAAAAGAAACAGCATCAAGCTGTTAACCTTTTATACCATCGATGGACAGCTGATCTCTCCCATCAACACAGCACTTCATCTTTGTAACCTCCTGAAGGTATCTGCCATAGAGAGTGTGCGTAGAACCGCAGGCAATGCCCTCTTAATGCTCATGAGGCATCTGTCCTCTTATGAACGTAACGAAGTGGCTGTGGAGCTCTTAAGAGCCTTGGAAATTGAAGGGCATCGGTTCACAGAATACATCCCAAAGCCTTTGGGTAAAGTACTTCTTTACCTAGACTTGAAGGAATTTGATGAAATCATTGACGATTTACTGATCAAAGTGAAAACCGCCAATCCTTCGGTGAAAACCCTGGTGATCAAGACTTTGGGCACAACCCTCGAGTCCTTCATCGAATTTGGGATGCGCAGCACCTCTCTTACCCAAGAAGAAAAAGTCCACCGCATCAAAAATATGCTCAGCGTGCTGCTTTTTGGCCTTTCAGATTATGAGAACCTCACCATCAGAGCCTCTTTTACCACCATGGGGAAAGTACTTTTCGCCTCGGATGTCCTATCTTTAGAGCGCAAAAAAGAAGTCTTTTTACTGGTGCATAAAAAGCTCATCACCCTACTCACCCATGAAAACAAAAACCTCCTCTTTCTTTGTCAAAGTGTTGGCCTGAATAACATTTACCGTTTTATGAATGATTACCTCCATGTATATCAGGCATTTGAACATAAACCCAACGAGAAAATTGCCTTCTTCCCTGGCACCTTTGACCCCTTTACCCTCTCCCACTTAACCATTGCCAAACTCATCCGGGATGAAGGTTATGAGGTATATCTCTCCATCGATGAGTTCTCTTGGTCAAAAAAGACCTTACCAAACAATGTACGAAGGCGAATTCTTGAGATGAGCACTGCTGGAGAGCTGGGTCTTTATGTGTTCCCAGAAGATCTCCCAGTGAACATCGCCTCAGAAGAGGATCTCCTAAAACTCCAATCCATTTTTAGTAAGGACGTCTATATGGTCTGTGGCAGTGATGTGGTACTTCACGCTTCCAGCTATAAGAAGCCTCGAACGCCTCATTCCATCCATCAAGTGAACCATTTGATCTTTGATCGCACACGGGTACGGAATGCACGCAAGACCATTAGCGCTTTGGTGGACCATGTGGTGTTCATGGATCTACCCAAAGATCTCAAAGAGGTGAGCTCCACAAAAATCCGCACGAACATTGATGAGAATCGAGACATCTCCTCCCTCATCGACCCCATGGCTCAAAACTACATCTACCTCAATGGCTTCTATCAAAAGGCCCCGGTGGATAAGTCCATGGTAAGTTTGACTTTTTTAGAGAAGAGGATCTTTAGAGAAGAGGACCCTGCCTTACAAAGCTTACTAGAGAGTGTCTTCCCTAGTCAAAAGGCGCCCATGGAACGCTTTGTCAAAGAGCTCTTCCAAAAGCCTTCTGGCCGTGTTTTGGTCCTCATAGACCGAACCTCCGGGAAGGCCATTGGCTTTAGTTTCTTCCACTGGGCCCGTAGTGAACACCTGATGGAGGAGCTAAAATCTCAAGAAGATGCGGACAAAGTCCGTGGCCTCAACCTGGGTCGAATCATGGTCTTGGATGGTTTCTATATGAAAGCCCCAGATCGACTGAGAAATTATCATCAAATCCTCTTAACGGAAACCCTCTCCTTTGGGGTGTCCAGAGACTATGAGTGTGCACTATATCTGCCCAAAAATCGACTCCTTAAGGACGATCGTTTCTTACATCTTCTGAAGCTGTATAATTTTGAAACCTTAAACACCAGTGAAAATGTCTATTACACAGACATGAGCACCCCCATGGCCTTGAACTTAGATTTGGAGAACATCTTGAAAGACCCCTTTAGAAACAATCAGCGGGTAAGAGCCATCGTTCAAGAAACCAGAGAAAAGCTCATGAAAGCCATTGGAGACCTCTATCCTGGCAATCTCCTCTTGCCCTTTGAACCTTTGATGCTTCAGCAAGGCATCATCAATTTGGTATGCCAAGAAAATGGCGTCCCCATGGAAGAGGAAAAACCCAAAGTACTAGGCCCAAGTATGTGTGTCCCCTATGGCGATGTACTAGACCGCTCTGTGGTGCCAAACACCGTCACCAAATCTCTCCATACGGAGAAATTCTTCCATTCAGATATGAAAGGCTTTGCCATCAAAGAAGTGCCTTTCTACCTGAGCTTAGATAATCAAGTGAAGACCTTGGCCTCCTTTAAGAGACCTGTGATCTTGGTGGATACCATCCTACATAAGGGTTATCGCATGAATGCCTTAAGCCCTCTCCTAAGAGATCATGACATCACCGTAAAGAAAATCATCACAGGCATCATTTCTGCCAAGGGCATGGACCGGATGTCTTCCAAGGAATACCCTGTGGAAGGCGTCTACTATATCCCTAGGCTAAAAGCTTGGTTCAATGAGAAGGATCTTTACCCCTTCATGGGTGGCGATGCCCTGTGGCGAGGCGAGTTTCCCACAAGAAATCTCATCGAGTCCATCAACCTCATTTTGCCCTATACCACACCAGTGTTCATCATGGATGCAGGGGCCAATGGCGTGTACGACTTTTCTAAGACGGCCTTGGAAAATGCCATCCGTGTGCTCCGAGTCATTGAAGAAGAGTTCCACAAAGTCTATGAACGAAAATTCACCTTGTCTTCTTTGGGTCAAGTATTCTCCATGCCCAGAGTCCCCGATAAGGGTAAAGATGTCACCTATGATCTCTATCAAGCGCCTTCCTACTACCTGGACTTTGATCTAGAGGAGCTACAGCGCTTAGAAAGACTCATCAGGTAATCCATTTCTCCATACTTTTACTTTCCACCATAAAGGAGGTCCTATGGAAACCATACTCACCCAAGATACTTTACTGGCGTACCTACTTTGGCGAAGATCAGAGGGCTTAAGCACCCTGCCCTCTTTTAAGCACCAATTGACCCCTGAGCTTTCATCTCAAGTGGAGAACGCAGCCAAGGACAAGGCCCATCTGTTTCCTACCTTAGAGAAAGCATTGAAGAAAAGCGCCCCCTTCTTCCTGGTTTGTACGGAACCAGGAACTCCTTCTCGCATGATTCTGGAAACCTTAGAAGAGCTTCTTTTTGAGGATTCCACCGCTTGGTATGTAGCAAGTAACAGCCCTTTAGATTTTCCCATTCATTGTATCCAAGAAAAGGATGTGCCCATCCTGGCCACTCTTACCAACAAACCAGCTCCCTTTCGCCTTTCCATTTTGGGCTTAGGGGATGTGGGGGGGACCCTCCTCATGGGTCTTCGTCTCCTGGGTAGAGATGTGCTCCAGGAAATCAAAATCTTTGATTTAGACGAAAAAAAGAGGCGTCGCTACTATTTGGAGATCAACGAAGTCAGCGATGGTACCCCTCTGCCCCCTGTGGTGGAAGCTTCCCTTGAAGAGGTCTTTGATACGGATGTGCTTGTCTTCACCGTTTCCGTCTACATTCCCCCCCTAGACACCACCCTGAAGGACGTCCGCTTGGTGCAGTTTGATAAAAACCGACGTATCCTGTTAGACTATGCTAAAAAAGCTGAAGCTGCGGGCTTCAAAGGCTCCTACTTCATCGTCTCTGATCCCGTGGATCTTCTTTGTATGAACCTCATGGAGGAAGGCGGCATAGAGAGCCACAGAATAAGGGGCTTTGGCCTAGGGGTCATGGAAGCCCGTGCCCGGTTCATCGCCATGGAAAAAGGGGTTTTCACGGAGAAGCTTCGCACCTTTGGTCCCCATGGACAAGGTCTTGTGGTGATCAACGATTATGAAGCTTATGATATGCCATTGTCCCAGGAACTCACCCATCTTACGGAAAGAGAAAACTTTCGGGTACGAGAAACAGGTTTTAAGCCTTATATTGCCCCCGCCTTATCCTCTGGAGCCATTTCCATCGTGAAAGCCCTTAAAGGAGAGGAACACCTCTCCACCTTCTACAATGGCCGTGTGTTCATGGGTGCCCGAAGCACCCTAGAAAATGGCTGTACAAAGGTGGCAAAGATTCCCCTTCAGGAGTTGCCCACCCTTTTAAAAGCCACGGAAGACCTCCTCTTAGGTTTTTATGCCAAAAAAGAGGACACAGAATAAACGATAAAGAAAGTGCACAATAAAAGAACTCCCTGCCCTTCTCCTAGGAGAAGGACGGGGAGTTTTTTATGGATAGACTTCTTGAATCAGTGAAAAGTATGGCTTTTCCTTTTCTGATCAAAAATGCCTATTATGCTGATTTCTTGCTGCTCTTCTTGGATACATAAGCCCCTGCTACAAGAGACAGGATGCCCAGTCCATAGAATGCGCCGGTGCCGAGGGAACCGGTGGCTGGAAGTGTTGGGCCATCTTCTTCTACAGGCTCATCTACGGTTGTATCTTCGCCCACAAAAAGATTTTCCACAAATTCAAACTCAATAACTTCCATTTCTCTGATGGCTTCTGTGATGAGATCTCTCACTGGAAGGTATGTTTCCACAACATTCTCAGCTTTGCTGAAGTCATACTTATCTCCACCATCATAGATGAAGTCTAAGGTAGACACAGTGTACATTTCATCGTCTTTGATGGGTGTGCCATCAAGCAATCTGATGGAGGTGACTCTTTCTTTGTATTCAGCATCTTCATCATACCAAACCTTGATGCCATAGAACTGGCCAGATCTGAAGTCTGGGGAGTTGATGCCATGGTCGATGAGCTGTCTTAGCTCTGCACCAGATACTTCTAAGGTGACCAATGCGTTGTCAAAGGGTAGAATGGAGTACATGGTACCCATGGTGATATCTCCAGCTTCAAATCC
>DOKV01000182.1 GCA_003510765.1 Clostridiaceae bacterium
ATTGACAAAAGATTGTGCTTGATGTAATATTTACAACATAATTCCTAGTAAATCACTGGGAAATAAAAGTGAGGTAGATAAAATTGATTTATAATAATGCAGTGGAGATGGTTGGCGGGACACCGTTATTGAAAGTAAATGGCTTTGATGCGGAAAACCGTGGGGATGTATACATTAAACTTGAGAAAATGAATCCAGCAGGAAGCACAAAAGATCGTGCTGCTTTAGGGATGTTAGAAGATGCGGAAAAGAAGGGATTGTTAAAGGAAGGTTCTGTGATCATCGAGCCTACCAGTGGAAATACAGGCATTGCCTTGGCTATGCTAGGCCGGGTGAAAGGCTATAGAGTCATCATCGTGATGCCAGAGTCCATGAGTCAAGAACGAAGAGCCATCATCAAAGCCTACGGTGCAGAGCTGATTTTGACCGATGCGGCTACAGGAATGAAAGGGGCCATCAAAAGAGCGGAAGAGATCAAAGAAGAAATTGGGGCTGATGGATTTATTCCACAGCAGTTTATGAATGAAGCCAATCCGTTGAAGCACTTTCACACCACAGCCAAGGAAATTTTCCAGGATGTACCAGACCTTCATGCCTTTGTGGTGGGCGTGGGTACCGGTGGAACCATCAGCGGATTTGGACAATATGCCAAAGAAGCGCAAAAGGATGTGGAGATCATTGCGGTAGAACCAACCACTTCTGCAGTGCTGTCAGGAGAAAATCCAGGTCCCCACAAAATTCAAGGCATTGGTGCAGGATTTGTACCTAAGAACTATCAAGGGGAGTATGTGAAAGGCATCATTAAAGTATCCACAGAAGAGGCTTTTCTCACGGCAAAAACCTTTGCGGAGCAAGAAGGGATTTTGATTGGGATTTCCGCTGGGGCCAATCTTTTTGGCGCCTTACAAGTGGCCAAGAACCTTGGTAGTGGAAAGAAAGTAGTCACGGTGGCTCCAGATGGAGGAGAAAAGTATATCTCCATGGGGCTATACGATTAGTCATATAGAGGTGAGAACATGTTTAGAGGGCTTCACGAAGATGTGAAAAATGTACAAAAAAATGATGTGGCAGCCAAATCCTATCTAGAAGTGCTGCTTTTATATCCCACCATCCATGCCCTCTTTGCCTATCGCATGGCGCATTTTCTGTATAGAAAGAAATGGTTTTTTCTCGCCAGGCTCATCAGTCAATTTTCTAGGTGGACCACAGGCATCGAGATACACCCTGGTGCAAAGATCGGCAGAAGACTGTTCATCGATCATGGCATGGGTGTAGTCATTGGCGAAACCACCACCATAGGGGATGATTGCACCATTTTTCATGGGGTCACCTTGGGCGCTACAGATTGTGATGCAGAGAAAAGGCATCCAGATCTTGGTGACCGCGTGCTCATTGGAGCAGGGGCAAAGGTCCTAGGGCCCATACAAATAGGCAGTGATGCAAAGATTGGGGCAAACTCTGTGGTGCTAAAAAGCGTACCTAAAGGCGCCACAGCTGTGGGCATTCCAGCGAGGATTCTTCAGCAAAAGAACGAAGAATCCGAGGTTCGGTTTCTCCATTATAATTACATTTAACCCTAAAATGATTCCACAGTGTAAGCTGATGGGATCTTTTTTTATAGGGAAGGGTAGAAGGAACCAAGGCTTACTAGAGATAGAAAATTGGTGTAACCAAAGGCAAGAAACTTCTCCTTGGTTTATGCAAATAGTTTTAGCTTTCACCTCTAGATACTATATAATAGGGTTAATAAGTAGTAGGAGGGCAGAAAAATGAATGATGGGTTGAAGAAAAAGATTGAAGAAAAGCTTTATGACTTAGGGTTAAATACCTTTGGGTTTATGAAAGCAGAAAATCTCAAGAAGGCTTCCTATGACTACTTTAGCAAGAGAAAAGAGCGAGATCTTATGACCTCCTTTGAAGAAACGGATGTGGAAAAGAAAGTGGCCTTCTTAGGCGAGATGCCTGGGGCTAAAACCATCCTTAGTGTGGCTTTTCCTTATGTATACGATACTTATATTCATTCAAAAGGCTATTTTTCTCTCTATACCTTAGGACAGGATTATCATGTGGTGGTGAAACGCTATTTAGAAGAGGTGGCCGAAATTCTTCGAGAGCAAGGCTACGAAGCCAAGGTCTATGCAGACAACAATGGGCTACCAGAGCGTTATATTGCCCAAGCAAGTTTTGTGGGAGACATTGGAAGAAACCATATGCTCATTACCAAGAACTATGGGAGTTATGTATTTTTGGGAGAAATCCTCACGGATTGTCCCATGGAAACTAGGGAACGGGGCTATGATCATCTAGAAAGCCATGAAATTTGTGGCAGCTGCTCCAATTGCATCAAGGCTTGTCCAACGAGTATTTTAGGTACAGAGTTTACCCAAACAAAAAAATGCATGTCTTACATCACCCAAAGTAAGGAAGTCACCGATGAGGAGCTGTTACTCTTCAAAGGACGACTTTTTGGCTGTGATACTTGTCAACGCACTTGCCCCTTAAATAAAGGGGTAGCAACTTCAACGATACAAGCATTTGAGCCCAAAGGGTTTATGAAATATCCAGATTTAAAAGCTCTGGCTTCCTTAACCAATGCTGGATTTTTGCCATATAAAGCAACTTCTTCTGGATGGCGAGGGAAGAAGCTTCTTCAGCGAAATGCCCTCATAGAACTCATGAGGCGGGGAGAAAGGCCTGAAAAGGCATGGATCTCTACGGAATACTTAGCTAGGTATTATCATAGACTAGAGAATCTTTTCAACTTATAATAAAGAGAGAAAAAGAAAAGGGGTACGATAAATTGAGAAAGTTTATATTAAAGGTTTTGGCCAAATCACCAGATGGAGTGCAAAGATTTGTGGCAAAAAAAGGCTTGAAGTATATTTTTACGAAAATCGCACAGGTGGAGGTCCATGGTAGGGAGAATCTCCCAAAGACCGATGAAGCGGTGCTCTTTATATGCAATCATTTAAGCAACATTGATGGACCAGCTATCCATACGGCTTTGCCAGAGTATGACTTGACTTTTGTGGCGGGGCAAAAGCTCACCAGTGATCCTTTTACGGGTCTTTTCAAAAAGGTGTTTAAGAGCATCAACATCAAACCCAATTCGCCAGACAAGGCAGCCATGAAAGAAATCATACAGCTGCTACGCACAGGGCACAATGTAATGATTTTTCCAGAAGGAACAAGATCTAGAGTGGGATCCATGATTGAAGGGAAGCGTGGCATCTTACTCATTGCCAGAATGACCAAGGTGCGTATTGTACCCCTGGCCATGACAGGCTCAGAAAAAGTCTTACCCATTAATAAAGATGGGAATATGACGGGGGAAAAACTCCATAAAGGCGTCATCAACATTCAAGTGGGCAAACCTTTTACCCTGCCGGAAAAAGACAAAGAGATGTCCAAGGAAACCTATGACGAAGAGACCATGTATTTCATCATGCGTCAAATTGCCAAGCAGTTACCTAAGGAATATCAAGGCGTGTATC
>DOKV01000143.1 GCA_003510765.1 Clostridiaceae bacterium
AGGTTTTTATAGACATCGTCAATTTTCCTTGAAAAAAAGAAAGGCTTTGCCTGACGCATTGCCTTTTCCCTTAGGATAGTTGAATTTCTTTCGATGCTTTTTTATGAAGATACATTTTTCCATCGGCCAAGGTGTACAAATCGTCCATGGTCATATCTTGATGATAATGTTGGTACCCATAACTGAAGGTCAAAGAAGCTACCACCGGGTCTTTTTCTTGATGAAGAAGGGTAGACAGCTGATGAATATATCGTTCTACCTTCTTGTCACCACCACGAAGGATCACCGCAAACTCGTCTCCACCCAGCCGCGAGGCAAGGCCCTTCTCGCTAAAGATCTTCTCTAAGGCTCTCCCAAAAGCAACGATTACTTCATCTCCCTTTTGGTGTCCATGCTCATCATTAATCTCTTTAAAATTATTGAGATCAAAGATGAATACCCCAAACTCCTTGCCGCTTTTCAGAAGATGGGAAAGTTCTGTTTCATAGCTTCTTCGATTAAACAGCTTCGTCAAATGATCTTCCTCTGAAGGTACGGTCTCTAGGAACACATACACAAGGAGAAGTCCCAGCACAATGGAGGTCCAAGAAAAATGAAGCTTGGAGTCAAACATTTGAATCACCATGCCCGCAATGGGTGATAAGAAACAAAGGACAAAAATCAATGTTTCTTGTACCGGTATCTTTTGACGATGCTTCCATACAAAGAAAACCATATACGCATAGAATGCCGCAAGGACTACATAATGAAGTTCCTTCAAAGGACCACTATTAAACCCATTGGTTAAGGGATTGATGTGGAAATAAATGGGATTGTACAGATTATACAGTAAGATGAAGAACGTGAGGACAGAGGCTTGCTGATAATACATCTTGGAACGAATCCTACGTTGGTCCTTAAAAATCCGATAGTCCACGTAGGAAAGGAGAACCCCTCCAATGACTGGTCCCACCAAAAAGAGCAGAAAGTTTGTGCTGTATTCTAAGAAATACGCCCCTGGAAACATCATGCCGTCAAAAATCCAGGTCAACGGTTCTAAAATAATGGACGCCCCTGTGGCATAAATGATCCAAAGGATGATATTCCCGCTAAATGTGCGAAGCTTGGAAGCCCGTACAAATAAATACAAAGCGAATAGAACCCCTAAGGCAAAGATATTGATTTGAAATTGCACCAAATACGCCATCTTCATAATCCCCCATGCAGCAAACCAACAGTTCATCTTCTTGTGACTCAATGCAATTGCATCCTTCTAATAGTATCATTCTATCTGGTTTGATAAAATTCGTCAATATATTTTGAGATATCCTAAAATTGATATGAATTGTATTAAAGAACATGGCAATTTATCTTAGGGTTTGCACAGCACTTCTTCCATGGGCACCTGAAACACCTGGGGATCATAATACACTTCTTCTAGGTATAGGCCTCCAGGAGGGAGCACCATGGAGGTGCCTCTTTTCCCTGATGCCAATATTTCTTGGATCCCCTTTGCATCCATACGCCCAATGCCAGCATCCAAAAGGGTGCCCGCAAGAATTCTTGCCATATTGTATAGAAATCCAGAGGCGGTGAAATAGAACACCAAGAAGTCTCCTTCTTCTAGGACTTCTATGGAGGAAAGAGTCTTCACTGGATTGGGATCCGTGCTCCCCATAGATCTAAACCCGGAGAAATCATGGGTCCCAAGAAACGATTCTTTGGCAGCTAAGATTTTCTCCACATGAAGTGTTCTTGGATAATGATAGGCATAATGGCGATACAATGCCGAAGGTGCCTTCCTCCGAAGAATACGGTAGCTATAGGTTTTTCCCTGGGCACTTTTCCTAGCATCAAAGTCCATGGGCACCTCCAAAGATCTTTGGACCTTCAAATCCTCTGGCAAATGAGGATTCAGGGCATGGATCATCCGGTCCCCCGGAATGGTAGACCTGGTCACAAAGGACACTGGATAGGCCCTGGCATGGACCCCAGCATCCGTTCGACTGGACCCAGACAATACCACCTCTTCCTTAAGAAGCGTCCTTAGGGCCCCTTCCAGGTCCCCTTGAACGGTCCGTTGATCTTTCTGCCGTTGATAGCCATGGAAGTTCGTCCCATCATACTCTAGGTATAGCAATATTTTCTTCTCTCTACACATAACATCTTCCTCCTAGAACCTTCTAAAAAAGACCCTTTCTTTCTATCTAAAGAAAAGGTCTTTTCTCATACACTAAATAATGCTTGTGAATCTCAGAGAAAAGGTCGCCAAAACCAATAGGGCAAAAACCCCAAAGGCATAGCCATCTCTTCGTCTATACTTTAGCTGCTTCATACGGGTTCTTCCTTCGCCACCACGGTAGCTTCTGGCTTCCATGGCCATGGCCAGCTCTTCTGCTCGTCTAAAGGACGAGATGAACAGCGGCACCAACAAAGGAATAAGACTTTTGGCTTTCTTCACAATATTGGGGGAATCAAAGTCCGCTCCTCTAGCCATTTGGGCTTTCATGATTTTATCCGTCTCATCCATGAGGGTGGGAATAAATCGAAGGGCAATACTCATCATCATGGCCAGTTCATGAGCTGGCACCCCAATTCTTTTGAAAGGCTTCAAGAGGCTTTCAATGCCATCGGTGAGCTCAATGGGGGAAGTGGTCAAGGTCAAAATGGACGTCCCCATGATGAGAAAGACCAAACGAAAGGTCATAAAGAGGGCTTGATAAACCCCTTCTTTATAAATCCTGATGAACCAGAAATCCACAAGTAATGTAGCCTCAGTCCCACGGGTGACAAACATATTCAGCACCGCAGTGAAGATGATGAGGACAAACACCGGTTTGATCCCCTTGTATAAATACTTGGGAGAGAGCCTAGCCACCCGAACCATAAGCATGATAAACCCAAAGATCAGGGCGTAGGCTGCAAAGTTCTTCACCAAAAAGAGATTCACAATGAACAAAATAGAAATGAGAATCTTTGTCCTTGGGTCTAGCTTATGAATAAAGGACTCTCCTGGAAGGTACTGCCCGATGGTGATGTTCTTAATCATGACAACCCCCTCCTTCTACGAGCATTCTCTTGATTTCTTCTTTGGCCTCTTGCACGGTGAAAATATCTTCTCGCACGGGAAGACCCTTTTCCTTTAAGGCGCGCATGAGATAGGTGATCTGTGGTGCCCCAAGGCCCACTTCTTCTAGTAGATCCAGCTGCACGAAAACCTCCCTGGGGGTTCCCTGGAGCATGATCTTTGCTCCACTCATGACGATGACTTCATCGGCAATTTCTGCCACGTCTTCCATGGAGTGGGTCACAAGAATCACCGTATGGCGATACTCTTCATGAAGCTTTTTCAGTTGTCCCAAAATGGCATCTCGGCCCCTGGGGTCTAACCCTGCAATGGGTTCATCCAAAATGAGTACCTTGGGCTCCATGGCCACAACCCCTGCAATGGCCACTCTTCTTTTTTGTCCCCCTGAGATTTCAAAGGGGGACAAATCTTTGTACTTTTCATACTCCAGACCTACCATCTCCATGGCGCGCTTCACCCGAAAAGTCACTTCCTCTTTGGACAGCCCTAAATTATTGGGCCCAAAGGCGATGTCCTTTTCAATGGTCTCCTCAAAGAGTTGATACTCTGGGTATTGAAACACAAGGCCCACTTTCTTTCGAATCTCACTCATCACCGTACTCTTGTCTGTGATGTCCATATCATCCACATAAATCTTCCCTGAAGTTGGCTTTAACAGCCCATTGAGGTGCTGAATCAAGGTGGATTTTCCCGAGCCTGTATGGCCGATGAGGGCATAAAATTTCCCTTCCTCTAAGTCCAAATTGATGTTGTCTAAGGCCACGGTCTCAAAGGGGGTCTTAGGCATATACACATGGGTTAAGTTTTCTATTTTAATTGACATATTGCCTCCACCATCTCTTCGATATTGAGGATGCCCTCTTTAAGGTTCATCCCCTCTTGGATCAGTTCATGGGCCAATTCTGTCACCTGTGGTACATCCAGGCCAATGGACTTTAAGAGTGCTACATTTTTAAAGACGTTCCTTGGCACATCATCAATGATGATCTTGCCCTCTTCCATGACCACGATACGGTCTCCTTGGACAGCTTCCTCCATGAAATGGGTAATGTGCACAATGGTAATGCCATAGTCTTCATTGAGGGCACGGATGGTCTTCATGACTTCTTGCCTCCCTGAAGGATCCAGCATGGCTGTGGGTTCATCTAAGATGATGAGCTTTGGGCGCATGGCAATGATGCCTGCAATGGCCACCCGCTGTTTTTGCCCGCCAGAAAGAAGATGTGGCGCATGCTTTCTATAGTCAAACATGTTCACTTCCCGTAAAGAGTCGTCCACCCTTTTCCGGATTTCTGAAGGCTCCACCCCAAGATTCTCTGGCCCAAAAGCCACATCCTCTTCCACCACCGTTGCCACCATCTGGTTGTCTGGGTTTTGGAAAACCATGCCGGCTCTCTTACGGACTTCCCAGGTATTCTCCGGTACCGTGGCATCGATGCCGTCGATATAGATCTTCCCCCCCGCTGGCAAAAGCAGTGCGTTCATATGTTTGGCAAAGGTGGATTTCCCCGAACCATTATGGCCCAGGACCACCAAAAATTCCCCTTCTTTTACAGTGAGGTCTACCCCTTGTAGAGAATACTCTTTCTCTCCAGAGGGACCATCATCATAGTAATGGGTCAAGTTTTCCGCTTTTATGATTTCTTGTCTCATCTCTTTTCTGTCCGTTTCCATAACTTTTCCTCCTAAGATCAGCACTAAAGAACACCCATCTTTCTCTTTACTACTCATCTTTCTATAGTATCATACTTTTTCTGAAAAAAAAGGGGACTAAGTTTCCTTAATCCCCTTACCTGCACCTTTAAGGGAAGTGAAAGCTTCCTCTTGAAGATTCTTATACCAGTTCCAGAATGGCCTTTTCAGCACCGTCGCCTCTTCTTGGGCCGGTCTTCAGGATTCTTGTATATCCACCATTTCTTTCAGCATACTTTGGTGCAATGTTATCAAACAGGTTCTTTACAACCTCTTCTTCATGTACATAGCTTAGTACCTGTCTTCTTGCGTGAAGGTCCCCTCTTTTAGCAAGAGTGATCATCTTCTCAGCAATATTCTTTGTTTCCTTCGCTCTGTAGAATGTAGTCTCAATTCTACCATGCTTTAAAAAGTTTGTAACAAGACTTCTAAGCATAGCAGTTCTTTGGTCGGTTGGACGACCAAGTTTTCTTAATGTAGCCATTTAACTTACCTCCTTTACTCGTCAGTGGACTTTAAAGATAAATCCAAGTCCTTTAGCTTTCTCTCAACTTCTTCGAGAGATTTTTTACCCAGATTCCTTACCTTCATCATGTCGTCCATGGTCTTTTCTGTAAGCTCATGAACCGTATTGATGCCTGCTCTCTTCAAGCAGTTGTAGGATCTTACGGATAGGTCCAGTTCCTCGATGATCATCTCTAGAACTTTTTCCTTCTTGTCATCTTCCTTCTCAATCATCACTTCAACATCGTTGGCGTGATTGGTCAGTGTCATGAACAGCTTAAAGTGCTCAATAAGTACTTTTGCAGCAAGACTTATGGCCTCTTCTGTCAAAATGGTACCATTGGTCCATATTTCAAGAGTCAACTTGTCATAATCTGTGATTTGTCCGACTCTTGTATTATCCACAGTGAAGTTTACTCTCTTCACAGGGGTATATATTGAATCCATGGGAATGGTAGAAAGGGGTAGGCCTTCGGCCTTGTTTCTCATTTGAGAAACGTATCCTCTTCCTCTGTCCACGTTGATTTCAACATATAGCTTTGCATCCTCTTCCAAGGTAGCAATATAGAGATCTTTGTTGATGATTTCTACATCGCCATCGGTCTTAATATCTCCGGCAGTGACCACACCTGGGCCCTTGGCATCGATATAGATCTTTCTTGGTCCTTCTCCATTCATCTTGATGAATAGGCCCTTAAGGTTTAGGATCAGTTCTGTGACATCTTCCCGAACCCCTGGTACCACGGAGAATTCATGAAGGACACCGTCAATCTTTACAGATGTGGGTGCCACTCCTGGCAGTGAGGATAAAAGCATTCTTCTCAATGCATTACCTAAAGTAATTCCATAGCCTCTTTCTAATGGTTCTACTACGAACTTACCATAGGTTCCATCTTCGCTGGTTTCTACACACTGAATCTTTGGCTTTTCTATTTCAAACATGAATTAAACCCTCCTAAAGAATATTGGCAACTAATCTTGAGGGTACTGATTCTAAGGTCCCAGATCTTACGCCCAGGTAACTTAGCACTTAAAATTACTATACTCTTCTTCTCTTTGGAGGTCTGCAACCATTATGTGGAATGGGTGTTACATCCTTGATCAGTGTAATTTCAAGTCCTGCAGCCTGCAGAGATCTAATCGCTGCTTCTCTACCTGAACCAGGTCCCTTAACGTAAACTTCAACACTCTTTAGACCGTGCTCCATAGCTGCCTTTGCTGCAGTTTCTGCTGCCATCTGGGAAGCGTATGGTGTGCTCTTTCTAGAACCTCTGAATCCAAGGGATCCTGAGCTGGACCAGGAAAGCGCATTACCTGCTGCATCTGTGATGGTAATGATGGAGTTGTTGAAAGTGGACTGAATATGCGCTTGGCCATGTTCAATGTTCTTTCTTTCTCTTCTTCTTCTAATTACTCTTTTTGTATTCTTAGCTGCTGCCATTATGTCTTCCCTCCTTACTTCTTCTTATTTGCAATGGTCTTCTTAGGACCCTTTCTTGTTCTTGCGTTGGTCTTGGTTTTTTGACCTCTAACAGGAAGACCTCTTCTATGTCTGATCCCTCTGTAGCATCCGATTTCAACCAATCTCTTGATGTTAAGGGCAACTTCTCTACGAAGGTCACCTTCTACCTTAACATTCTTTACAATATAATCTCTGATTGCATTCACGTCTTCTTCTGAAAGATCCTTCACACGGATGTCACCATTGACACCAGTTTCTTTGAGGATGTTTCTTGCAGTTGACAGACCAATGCCATAAATGTATGTAAGACCCACTTCAACTCTTTTTTGCTTTGGTAAGTCTACACCTGAAATTCTTGCCATTAAATCTACACCTCCTGGTATATTTGAAAATTTACTATATTAGCCTTGCTTTTGCTTGTGCTTAGGGTTTTCGCAAATGACCATAACCCTACCGTTTCTCTTAATGACTTTGCACTTTTCGCAAATAGGCTTAACTGATGGTCT
>DOKV01000142.1 GCA_003510765.1 Clostridiaceae bacterium
ACCCCTGCGCCATGCCCTTCTTTCTTCACCTCCATGAGCTCTTCCACATGCCGTGCACCTCTTACCGTAGGGGCATCTGGAAAACTAGCCATCCCATCTTTTTCCAGGGTGACCCCCTTCACCTCCAAATAATACTTTTCCCCTGCTTCATTTTCCAAAAGAAAGTCAAATCGACTTTTCCCATAAAATTTTTCCCGTTTGATGATGGGGTACTTCCGAAGTTTCTCAATCATCCCCATTTGCAGGGCTTCTTCCACCACTTTATTGGGGATTTGCGAGTCGATATTGATCAACGCTTCCCCCTTATACCCTGCAATGAGACTGAAGGCTGTTTTTCGATTCGGGTTATCTTCTTTTCTTAAAATCACTGTGGTGCCCGGCAAAAGGATTTCTTGCACTCTTCCTGTATTGGGTACGTGGACCATGATGGTCTCTCCTTCATAATGGACATATCCTTGGAATCTGTTGGGCCTTTTCACAAAGGTCGCCCGAACCGTTTCTTTTATGAATTTCATAATGATTTCTCCTTGAATTTAATACACAGCTATGCTTCTGCCCCTGAAAACTTATCCACTGTTTGTGTAGGTTTTTATCCACAATTCTGTGGATAATGTGAGTATTCCCCCAAGAGCATTGGCGCCAATGAAAATGTTATCCACATTTATTGATATTTTTCCACAATCTCTGTGGATAACTCTTGACTGCTTTCCTTGGATCTGTCAAGTTCTTTATATCAATTTAACACATTCTCAACTTTTCACTATTCTCTGAATATACTTCCCCTTTTCTTTTCTTTCTCTAGAGATCCAATTCATGAAGTTTTTCCGTCAAACTCTCCATCCTTCATGAACAGCATGCACAATAATTTTACCCTTTCTATGCTGTTTCAAGAGGCTTCTTCTTTTAGAAAAATGCTATAATGAACCTAAGAACAAAAGGATTGTGTTATCTTTTATCATACCATGGAGGGATCTGGAAATGAAATGGAAAAGCCGAAGGCAGAGTAGCCATATCGAAGATCGCCGCGGACAAAGATCCACTGGTGGATTTGGTGGTAAAACCGTCATGGGTGGTGGCATTGGGCTTGTGTTGATGCTCCTATTTGCGTTCATGGGGGGAGACTTAGGATCCATCTTATCACCAGACATTCTCACGCCACCTGCTACAAACTACGTCGGTAGTGCGGAAGAAGAAGAACTGGCCGCCTTTGTCTCTGTGGTACTGGCTGATACGGAAGATGTTTGGACAAAAATCTTTCAAGGCTATGGAAAAACCTATGAAAAACCAACATTGGTCCTTTTCACTGGCAGGGTATCATCAGCCTGTGGTGTGGCTGGTTCTTCCACAGGGCCCTTCTATTGCCCCGGGGATCAAAAAATCTACATAGATCTTCAATTTTTTCATGAACTCACCACCCGTTTCGGTGCACCAGGAGATTTCGCCATGGCTTATGTGGTGGCACATGAAGTGGGGCATCATGTGCAAACACTCCTTGGCATCTCCCAGCAGGTGCAAGATTTGCGTGGAAAAATCAGTGAGGTAGAGTATAACAAGTATCTTGTCCGTCTAGAGCTTCAAGCAGATTACCTGGCTGGTGTATTTGCCCATCACGTCCATGGCAAAGGATATCTGGAACCAGGAGATTGGGAAGAAGCCCTAAATGCTGCCCACGCTATTGGGGATGATCACTTACAAAGACAAGCCCAAGGATATGTGGTTCCTGATAGTTTTACCCACGGAACCTCTGCACAGCGTATGCACTGGCTAAAACAAGGTTTTCTCTATGGAAATCTGGACCACGGAGATACCTTCAATGACCCTGATTTATAGTGATTTCATCACCAATACTTTCTAAAAGAAGGATTTGGTGATGTTTTTTCTTCTCCTTCATCAAAAGATTTGCAATTTTTCATGAACTCTCTCTATAATAGAAGAAAAGAGAGCTGGAGCGTGATTGTATTGAACTATACCAAGACCATGAACACCTTAAAAAGCAGCAATGGATTGTATGATCTTCATTACTACATTTACACCCCCAAGAAAAGACCCAAATATCTCTTGCAAATTACCCATGGTATGTGTGAATACCTGGAGCGGTACGAGGACTTCATCGACTTTATGACCAAAAATGGTGTCTTGGTGGTTGGTCATGATCATGCTGGACATGGTCGAAGCCTTCGAAACCTCAAAGACCTTGGCTATTTCTCGCCGAATCCTTATGATTTAACTTTGGTGAAGGATTTGAGAGCGGTCACAACACTTTTCCATGATACCTACCCAAATCTTCCACACTTTATCCTTGGCCACAGCATGGGCTCTTTTGTACTGAGAAAGTATCTGATGCAATTTGGCCGAAGCCTTAATGGGGTCATCATCAGTGGAACTGGGGGCAAAAATAGCGCGCTTTCTTCTGGTCTACTTTTGGCCAAAGGCCTTGGGAAAATCCAAGGAGATGCTCATCGCAGCAAGCTCTTCAATAAGATCTTTTTTGGTGGATTCAACAAGCGATTCAAAGAAGAGGACGATTCTTTTGCTTGGCTCTCCAGGGATAAAAAAGTCAAAAAAGCCTATCGAAAGGATCCTAAATGCAACTATATTTTTACCCTCAATGCCTTCCAAGGCTTCTTATCCATCATGAAAGAAGTGGTGGACGATGAAGCCTTCCAATCCTTCCCTAAAGAAGTGCCTTTCCATTTCATCAGCGGTAAAGAAGATCCCGTGGGTAACTACGGCAAAGGCGTCACAGAAACCGTAGCAGCCATGAAAAAAGCCGGCGTCCATCAGGTCACCCTAAAACTCTATGAAGGCGGTCGCCATGAAATGCTCAATGAAATCAACAAGAAAGCTGTTTATGAAGACCTGTATCAAAAGCTAGAAGGATATTATAAAAACCTGAAAGATCAAGAATAAAAGAAGTAATCGAAAAGGAAGCCGCTAGATGCATGAACATCTATTGGCTTCCTTCTTTTATCATGGAGGTACCCTATTCATGGATCCTCCTCATCTTA
>DOKV01000027.1 GCA_003510765.1 Clostridiaceae bacterium
ACGCCCTACGGTACATTGGATATGACCATCAATTTGTCGAAACCAGAGAAAGATCCTAGAGCCATTGCCTTGGCGAGCAAAGGTATTCTAGATGGAGAGGAAAAATACCCCTTGTGCCTGCTTTGCAAAGAAAATGAAGGTTATGCTGGGCGAATGGACCATCCAGCAAGACAAAATCATCGAATCATTCCAGTGTCTTTAGCCAGTGAAGAGTGGTATATGCAATATTCTCCATATGTTTATTACAATGAACACTGCATCGTCTTTAAAGGAAACCACGATCCCATGAAGATCAGCGAAAAAACAGTGGCACGGTTACTAGATTTCGTGAAGCTCTTTCCGCACTATATTATGGGTTCCAATGCTGACTTACCTATCGTTGGAGGAAGCATACTCACCCATGATCATTTTCAAGGAGGACACTATGACTTCGCCATGTCAAGGGCCAAGGAGACACCGATGAAAAAACTGGAGAAGTTAGGTGTCAGTATTTCTAAACTTTACTGGCCTATGAGTGTCATCAGACTTAAAGGAAAGGACCCAGAAGTACTCACACAAGTATTTGGTGCGTTTTTAAGTAGATGGAAGAATTACAGTGATGAGCAAGTAGCGCTTAGATCTCACACAGGAGAAATAGAACACAATACCATAACGCCCATTGCCAGGTATAGAGAAGGGCACTATGAAGTGGATTTGGTTCTTCGTAATAATCGAACGGATGAAAGACACCCTCATGGTATCTTCCATTCCGCAGAGCAGTATCATCATATAAAGAGAGAGAACATTGGACTTATTGAATGTATGGGATTGGCAGTTCTTCCAGCTAGATTACGAGAAGAGATGGCCCAAGTGAAGAGTAAACTTCTCCAAGGAGACTTGGCAGGGGTTTACGCAGAGGAAAGCTTAAATAAACATGGAGATTTTGCGAAACATCTTCTTGAAATGGATGGATCCAAAGATTCGGAAGGTTTGGAGAGGTTAATCTACAGTGAAATAGGGAGAGTATTTATGGAAGTGCTTGAGAGCTGTGGGATGTTTAAAAATGATCCCGCAGGACAAGAGGCGTTTGATCGCTGCATAGAGGTTCTTTATGAAGGTTTGGCGTAAACGTGTTTCTATAGGGCCTCTGGATGTAGAGGAAATTTTCCTTTCAACTACGAAAGGAATGATGGTGTCCTTTTTGACTTATGGAGGGATTATCACTGGGATCTATGTGCCGGATAAAGAGGGCACACTGGAGAACGTGACCATGTCTTTTGGAGATCAGAAAGATTATCATGAAAATGCAGGATATTTGGGGGCCATCATTGGGCGCACAGCTGGGAGAATTAAAGAAGGTAAATTTACCCTAAAGGAAAAGGAGTATACACTTTCTAAGAACTATGGACCCAATCAAGGTCATGGAGGACCGCATGGTTTTCATAAAAAAGTCTATACTTATGAAATTATAGAAGAGCAAAATCAAATAAGTGTCAAACTCGCCTTTCATTCCAAGCATATGGAAGAAGGGTATCCTGGAGAAGTCCAAGGGTTTGTCACCTATTGTTTAACAGAAGCGCAAGAGCTGCTCATCACCTATGAAGGCAAGAGTACAGTAGATACTTTGCTCAATCTCACCAATCATTGTTATTTCAATCTATCAGGGTCTTTTGAGGAAAGTATCAAATATCATGAACTGATGATTGCAGCAGATGTGTTTACTGAACTTGATGAAACTTCAGCTCCTACAGGGGTATTATTGCCCGTGGAAAATACGCCTTTTGATTTCAGGTTTATGAGAGAAATCGGAGAGGAGATGGCCATTGACCATCCCCAACTAAGCATTGCCAAAGGCTATGATCATGGATTTTTGTTCAATAAGAAAAATCCGGTGAAGCTGCGGTTGGCACATCGTTTTTCGGGAAGAGTAATGGAAGTGGAAACCGATGATGAAGCAGTGGTGATCTATACACAAAACTATACCCAGGGACAAATACTTCCTGGAGGGCGAAAGCTCAAGGAAGGTCGAGCCATAGCCATAGAGATTCAAAGACTTCCCATCGGAGACAAAGAGGCCTTTAAGGAACACTCAGTGCTTAAAGTTGGGGAAATCTACAAAACCTATACGAAGTTTTCCTTTTTCTGTGAAGAGGTGAACTAGATGAACAAGCAGCGGTTTCCCGCTGCTTTGTTAATATTCCGTGAATTTCTTCAATGAAAAATATTTTTTTGTCTAGAGTGTTCTAAAATAAAGATGGAATTGTGAAACTTCAAGTAGGTTCTTAAAATGTACTCTGAGATGGTGTACAATGGCCTTATATGTCAGGAGGGTACTATGAAAAAAAGGATTTCAGCATTTTTGATTGTGGCTTTGATGAGCTCTTCCGTACAAGTATTTGCCACGGGTACAGATTTGTATAAAAATCAATTGGAAGAAAACAACCAAATCATTGATTCGTTAAATGATAAAAAACATGAGATAGAAGAAAATAAAAATGTGATTAACAGCGAACTGATAGACATCATAGATGAAATCAATTATACAGCATCAAGCATTCATACCTTGAATGCAACCATCTCGCAAAAGGAGTCAGACATCTTTACAAAATCTCAAAAAATCACAGAGATGACGGAGAAGATAGAAGTTTTAGAGGCAAATATTGTCAAGCAAAAACAAGAGATACAAAGTCAAGAAGTGGAGCTGAGAAAGCAAGAGGATATTTTATCTGCTCGCGTGCGCGCAGCGTATAAGTCTAACTCCATGAACAATATCATTGTGACCTTGATTCAGTCTAAAAGCATTTTAGATTTTGCAGAGAGGTTGCGCTTCATTGAAACCATGGCTCAAAAGGATCGTGAAGTGATGGCTCTTATAGACTCAATCATTTCAGAGTTGGAGTGGAGAAAAGCTACCTTGGAAGAAGACCAACTCGAAACAGAACTTATTAGAGATGTATTACATGATGAAAAAGAGGCGCTAGAACTAGAAAAAGGCGCGTTGGTGTCAGAAAAATCTTCTTTGGAGTACGAGCTTAACAAACAAAGACAATTAGAAGATGAGAAGACACAAGTCATTGCAAACCTTACAGCTGAAGAGCAAAGATTGGCTCAAGAAATTGGTGATATTATGGAAACCAATGAAGAGCTAGAAGCAGAAATTCAACGTATCATTCGTGAAGCACAAGAACAAGCGAGACGTGAAGAAGAAGCAAGGCGTGCAGAAGAAGCTAGAAGAAAAGCGGAAGAAGAAGCGAAGCAAAAAGAGGATAGTGAAGAGCCTAACCCATCAGAGCAGGTACCGGTTAGTACAGGGTTCATTCATCCGATTCAGGGCAGGATTTCTTCGGGATATGGATATAGAATTCATCCCATTCGCGGCGACCGACACTTTCATTCGGGTATTGATTATGTTGCACCCTATGGGGCGCCCATCGCATCCACAAGAGAAGGGACTGTAATCCTTGTGACCTATAATAGTGGCTACGGGAATTATGTGATCATTGATCATGGCAATGGTATAGCCTCCCTATACGCTCATTTAAGTAGCTTTGCAGTTGGCGTAGGTCAACGAGTAGCCCAAGGGCAGACCATTGGGTATATCGGTTCTACAGGGTCAAGCACTGGGCCACATCTACACTTTGAGATTCGGGTCAATGGGGTTCATCGAAATCCATTGGATTATGTTCGATAAGAAGCTGGGGCTGTTGCAAAATAGCC
>DOKV01000085.1 GCA_003510765.1 Clostridiaceae bacterium
CGAGTAGAATATATTAAAGTAGTTCGATAACAAATAAACACCAAGGAAGAAGCGGCGCTAGCCAAGTCTTTCTTGGTGTTTTTACGTGTATCTTGTGGGAAGGCGCATCTTTTCCAAGGCCCTTATCGAAACAGATGAAAAAATGGCGCTTGACGATCCAGGAGAAGATACTTGAGGACACTTAAATATTCTCGTAGATGAGAGGTCACGGTGATGGAGGGAGGCGTTTTTGCCGGGACGCCAAAGGCCTTCATGCCCATTTCTTTGGCAGTTAAGACACTGCGAAAGATATGGAAATCATTGGTGACCACCCCAAAGGACAGCGCCTCTAGGGAGTCCTCGGGGGAAGCTTCTTTTAGCAGTGCCATGCTATTTTTCATGTTTTCATAGGTGCTGGTGGAGGCGTCTTCCACAAGGATCCGATGTTCCTCAATGCCTTGTTCTAGAAGATAGCGCTTCATGGCTTCTGCTTCAGAAATAAGTTCATCGGCCCCCTGTCCCCCTGAAACAATAACCAAGGCGTTGGGATGGGCTCTTAAGAGCTCAAGGCCTGTCTCCAGGCGCCTCAAAAGTGCAGGAGAGGGCCTTTCTCCATAAAGTTTTGCCCCCAGGATGATCAGCACATCTGGTTTTTTGGTCTCTTTCTTTTGGCCGTGGTAGACAATGAACCCTTGAACCACCAAAAAGGTGCCCACAAAAAGGGCCAGCAAAAGAAAGAAGGTGTAGCGCAAAGTTTTGCCCTCGAGGACTTTGTTTAGCGTCGTTCTTTCCATGTGCACTCCACCAGGGTAAGAAGCATATTTTCCTCATCATAGAGTTCATGATAGGAAGTCTTCCCTTCTAACAGCGTCTTTATGCGTACATGCCCACCAGGACGCTTTTCTTTTTTGTAGACGATGGATAGGTCCATGGGTACGTGGGTTTCCAAGAACTGCTCCCCCTCTTCTGTGACCAAAGACTCCATAGCCCAATGGACATAGACGGTGTTGTTCACATGGTGATTGCTGTCTATGTCATGAAAGCGAACTGGAAAGACTTTTTCATGGGTGAAGGCGATGGCCTCACGCCTCTTTTTTAGCGGTGTCACGGGTAAGGCTTCCACGATGGCCTCTTGGGCTTTGGATAAGGGTTCATCCAAGACGTTATAATAGGCATCCTGCACCTCTTTAGGGATTTTCACCATCTTTCGTTTGTCTCCATCGATGACAATCCATACGGATAAGGCATAGCCCAAGAGGGTGCCTTCTTCATCCTTTACATAAAAATACCGATGGGAATAGATGTCTTTATGAAAAAGTGCAAAGGTGGTGAAGGAAAGCTTCTTTGCATAATAGTCCCCTTTAAAAAGTTTTAATTTCCAAGAGTAGAGTACCCAGATGAGCCCCTTCTCATCCATATAATCCGGAGATAAACCAAGGCTTACAGTATGATACATGGACGTGGTGTTGAGCATCTGGACAAAGGCATCTAATTTTAAATGTAAAAAGCGATCGACCTCTTTAAAATCGATGATCATGTTTTTGGTATATTCTTTCATACGACCTCCTCTGGAGAAAAGTCTTTTATGTAAATATCTTTCCCCTCTGCTGTGACATTGTGATTTTCTTAGCGGATAGTATGAATATATCTCAAAAATTTTAAATCCATCTGAAGATTTGAGAATACACATTATCCAACCAGATTGAATGAAATTGATTTTTCGTTTATAATGGTCAAAAATCATGGAAAGTAGGAGAAGTACATGGAAGATATATTACTACTTGTGGACGAAAAGGATAATTTTTTAGGATATATGGGCAAAGAAGAAGCCCATGTGAAAGGCATGAAACATAGAGCCTTTAGCATTTTTGTGTTCAACAAAAAAGGAGAGCTGCTCATCCAAAGAAGAGCGCTTCATAAGTATCATACACCGGGGCTTTGGGCCAATACCTGCTGCAGCCATCCTCGATATGGTGAAACCACTCTTCAAGCAGTGCATCGTAGATTACCAGAAGAAATGGGCTTTGATACAAAACTAGACCACGTTTTTGAGATGTCTTACCAAGTGTCTTTTGACAATGGTCTCACGGAGAATGAGTACGACCACGTTTTTTTTGGGCGCTATGAGGAAGATCCTGTGATCAATGAAGAAGAAGTGGCGGATTTTAAGTGGATGTCCCTAGAGGCACTAAAAGAAGATATGGAAGACGCCCCAGAGAAGTATACTTTCTGGTTCCAAAAGATTCTTAAAGAGTTTGACTTTAAAAAACTGTTGTAGAGCATGAAAGCTGCGCACCTTTTGGTGCGTGGTTTTTTTGCTTTCTTAAGATCCTAGAAAGAAGATCTTCAGAGAAGGGCTCTTGTTTTATAAAGTTTTTCAGGGGATACTTAGAAGGAACTGTTGTGTTATAAGGTGTTTGCTTACAGGAGGTATCGTCGTGTATCAAGAAATTCGAACCTGTACAAAATACATAGCCATGGCCACAGGCCTTCTTGTTCTATGGATGTTTTCTGGAGGCCCTTTTTCCACCTATTATCTTCTTTGGAATCTTCTTTTGGCGTGGATCCCCATGATCTGTGCCCTATTCTTCTTACGTCATACGCATCTTCAGGCAACAGGACGCCCAAAACTCTGGGGCTATGGGTTTGGCGTGCTATGGCTGTTCTTCTCCCCCAATGCGCTGTACTTGATCACGGATTTCATCCACTTGTCTCAAGAAGTCTTTTATGGCCCCAATCCTTCCTTTCAGCCCTATGGGCAGGAGCCTAGGACCCTATACTATATGGATCTTCTTCCATGGCATAATTTTTTCTCCATCACCTTTGCGGTGATCCTAGGCCTTGCGCTCTTTGTCTTATCCCTCTACATAGTTCACGACCATGTGGAAAAGACCCTGGGCAAAAAATGGGGATGGGTTTTTGTTTGGGTCCTGCAGCTTCTCAGCGGCTATGCCCTCTACATGGGGCGATTCCTACGGGTGAACTCCTGGGATGTCTTCCTAAGGCCCTGGACGCTCCTCCAAAGCCTCTTTCAGGAGTTTGGTCCAAAAACCCTTTATTTCACAGGACTGTTTGCCCTCATAGGCTTCCTTGTCTATGGACTTTTCTATGGCGCTCTGTATCTTGGAGAAGGGCGAAGGAAGCCCTAACCTTTTTTGGGGAAGAACAAAAGCGTTAGAGACAAGAAGAGCTCGTATCCTAAGACAAGTAAAAAAACACCAGGAAGACAAGGCCATGGGGCCAGGTCCTCCTGGTGTTTTTTATGGATGCTAAGGATTAAGCAAGGGCATAGCCTGCATCCACAGCATGGAGATTCACTTCTTGCAATGCTGGCTTAAAGTACTGCTTGATGAGCTTTTCTAGAAGGGCTTTTTCTAGACCCAGCTCCTTGGCTAAGATGCCTAACAAAATCATGTTGGCCGCTTTTGCATTGCCCAGCTCGATGGCCTTTTCTTGGGCGTTCAACCCAATGACAGAGAGGCCTTTTTCGGTCATTTCTTTAAGGGTTTCTTCGGGATACGCTTCTTTTCCTACATTCACCAGGTAGGGACGAATCTCATGAAGACTGGAGATGACCTTCCCCTCTTCTTTCAAAAAGCCCAACCATCGAAGAGACTCACTTTTTTCAAAGGACACGATGTAGTCTGCTTTGCCCTTTTCAATGAGTGGAGAATGCACTTCTTTGCCAAAACGAACTTGCGTGGACACACTACCGCCTCTTTGGGCCATACCATGCACTTCGCTCATTTTTACATCAAAGCCCAGCTCGATTAAAGCGGCGGAGAGTAGATTAGACGCAGAGATGGTTCCTTGACCCCCTACCCCTACAAATAAGATGTTACCTTCATTACGCATTGATGAGATCCCCCTTCTTGTCGATGGCTTGGAATGGACACACTTGATAGCACAGGGTACATCCGTTACACATTTCTCGATCGATGAAGACGCTACCGTCCTTCATGTAGATGGCAGGACATCCTGTACGCACACAAGTTTTACACTTTCTACACTTCTCTTGGTCGATTTCCACATAAGAGTTTCGACGAAGGATTTGTACTTCCTTTAGAAGGGCACAAGGCTCTTGGGTGATGATGACAAAAGGCTCTTTACAGGCTTTGGCTGCTTTGATCACTTCCTTGGCTTTGTCTTGATAGTAAGGATTGATGATTTTGATGTTTTCATCTTTGATGCCTAAGGAACGTACCAACATGGGAATGTTGATGTCCCCTGCATCTTCACCCATGAGGGTTTTCCCAGTGCCAGGATTTTCTTGATGTCCAGTCATACCAGTGGTGCGGTTATCCATGATCACCGTAACCAGCGGTATTTTATTGTAGATGGAGTTCACAAGGCCTGTGATGCCAGAATGGAAGAAGGTGGAGTCTCCGATGAAGGAGAAGATCTTCTTTTTCTCGTCGCCTTGGAGCTCAAGAACCTTTTGCATGCCTGTACCAGCGGAGATGGACGCCCCCATACAAATGACGGTGTCTGTGACGTTGATGGGGTCCATGGCGCCTAAGGTATAGCAACCAATGTCTCCAGAGGCGATGATGTCTCGGTCCGTCTTTAGAGCATTGAAGAATCCTCGATGAGGACATCCAGCACAAAGGACAGGAGGTCTTGTGGGCGCAACACTGTCCATGGGGATCATCTTCTTGGGCGCAATGCCAAGGAACGCTTCACGGATGATTTCAGGGTTTAGCTCCCCACAGATGGGTAAGACATCTCGACCACGGCAAGGAATGCCCATGGCTTTGATTTCTTTTTCTAAGTAGGGCTCATTTTCTTCGATGATGATCAGTTCCTCCACTTCCTTGGCAAAGGACTCAATGAGGGCCTTTGGCAGTGGGAAAGTCATCCCGAGCTTTAAGTAAGAGGCTTCCTCGCCAAATACTTCCTTGGCATAGGTGTAGGAAATTCCTGAGGTGATGATCCCTCTTTTCTTGTCATGCAGTTCCACTTTGTTCAAGGTGGAGTGTTCATTATAAGCAGTCAAGGACACCAATCTTTCTTCCACGATGGGATGTCTTCTTTGGGCATGCCCTGGAGTCATGACATTCTTTAACTTGTCTTTCTTATATTCTTTTACAGGAACCTCGATACGATCTTCCAGATTCACCAAAGATTTAGAATGATTCACTCGGGTGGTGGTACGAATCATCACCGGGGTGTCAAACTCTTCACTAATTTCATAAGCTTTCTTCATGAAGATGCGACACTCTTCTGAATCAGAAGGTTCCATCATGGGTACTTTGGCGTGGGGTGCATAAAAGCGATTGTCTTGCTCATTTTGAGAAGAGTGCATTCCTGGGTCATCGGCATTGACGATGACAAATCCCCCGTTGACCCCAATGTAGGCCATGGTGAAGAAAGGATCCGCGGCAACGTTTAGGCCCACATGCTTCATGGTGGTTAGGGCTCTTGCGCCGATGATGGAGGCACCAGATGCAGCTTCCATGCCCACCTTTTCATTGGGTGCCCACTCAGAATAGACTTCCTTATACTTGGCAAGGTTTTCTAGGATTTCTGTGGATGGTGTGCCTGGATACGCTGAAGCAAAGTGGACCCCTGCTTCATAAGCGCCTCTGGCTAAGGCTTCGTTTCCTGTCATTAAAGATTTCATTATTTTTCCCCCTCGGTTATTGTCATGAGCACGGCCAAGGCAATGCTGTTTAATTTGGCTTCACTGGAATCAGAACGGGAGGTTAAAATCACTGGGCATTTGGCCCCCAAGATCACCCCTGCGCTGTCTGCATCGGCCATGTAGGTGAAAGATTTCCCAAGGAAGTTCCCCGCTTCCAAGGTTGGTACCAGTAAGACATCGGCGTCTCCCACCACGTCTCCGGTGACGCCTTTATGCTCCGCTGAGGCTTTGGAGATGGCAATGTCAAAGGATAGTGGACCTTCCACCAAAATGCCTGGGTGGCCCTTATAGGTTTCCTTCAAGGCGGCAGCATCAGTACTGCTTTCCAGATGTGGATTGACCTTTTCCACGGCGGATAAGGCCGCCACTTTCATGGGGGCAAGGCCAAGAATCTTCCCTAAGGTATAGGCATTGTCAATGATCGCTTCCTTGTCTTTCAACGAAGGCTTCATCACCATGCCCCCATCGGTGAGCAGTAGTAGTTTTGGATAGTTCTTCACTTCATAGACCATCACATGGGACAACAGACCAGGACCTCGTAGGCCCAAATCCTTGTGTAAAACAGCCTTTAAGAGGACTTTCGTATCCAGGAGCCCCTTCATGATCATCTGAGCTCTATTCTCTGAAACGGCTTTGGCCGCTTCATAGGCAGCTTCCTCGGGACTTTGTACATGGATGATCTCTGCATGACGAAAGGTCAGGTTGTTTTCTTCCATGACTTCTTTGATCTTCAAGGCATTGCCAAAAAGAAGAAAGGTCGCCATGCCATGGCGCTCTGCTTCACTCAAGGAGACCAGGACATCTTTGTCCTCTGCACTGGCCACAGCAATACACTGCTTTTGATTTTTTGCAAGGCTCAGCACTTCTTTCAAACTGGTAATCAACATCTATTCCCCCTTCTATCTGATAACGTATACAATTCATATGAAAAAGAAGATGACACCCGAAGGCTCATCTTCTCACAGTATAAAATATCCTGTTTACTTTAGCAATTCATCGGGGAAAACTATGTGAATCCCGTGAAAGAACTCCCAAAGAATCTCTAAACTTGTTAAAAATTCCACTGATAGCTTTAGAATCTCGCAATGAGGTTTTCCTGAAAAAACCAGAGTAAACCTCTTGGGATTCCAAGGGTTTACCAGGAAAGGATCCTTTAGAGATCCTTTCCTTTCACATGGATTCGAGACCGACCAAAGGCTTTGATGGCGGCCAAGTCTTGCATCCCTGTGAGGAGCATGGCCCCTTTTAGTTCTTGCTTTAGCTTGGCGATATAAAGAGAGACCGCCTCTGCTCCCCCACCGATGGCATACTGGGCAAAGGGGCGACCGATGAGGACGGCATCAGCGCCCAGGGCCAGCATCTTAAAGACATCCACGCCGCTTCGCACACCGCCATCCACTAGGACAGGGACTTTCCCGTCCACAGCCTTGGCAATGTCTTCCACCACGTGAGCGGTGGGCCTAGCATAGTCTAGTACACGGCCACCATGATTGGAGACCACCAAAGCATCTGCACCAGCTTTCACCGCCAAAAGGGCCTCTTCCACGCTGAGAATGCCTTTGATGATGAAGGGCACCTTCAGATGGGCTTTGAGTTCTTGAAGTTCTTCTAGGGTTTTAGGATCCACCCGATGGCCATGGATTTTCATGGTATCCAGGCCACAAGAGTCGATATCCACCCCCAGGGCCAAGGGAGAGGCTTCCATGGCCAAGTCCATGCGAAGTAGAAGTTCTTCTTGATTCCAAGGCTTGAGAAAGGGGATGCTTTTGGCCCCTTCTTCCTTGAGTACCGTCAAGTTGTCTTCTAGGAAGGACTTCATGGCAGAGTCCCCCACCATGGGGAGGATCCCCGAATTTTTCGCCCCCAAAATGACGCCACGAATATAGTCTTTTTCCGATAAGCCATTGCCCATATTGATGCTGACCCCGGTAACAGGGGCAGGCATCACTGGTAAAGAAAGGGTTTCCCCAAAAAGTCTAAAGGTGAGATCAGGCTCCTTCACCTCATGAATGCTGCGCATGGACAAGGTGATGTTTTTGAGGGCGTCTACGTTGCCCATGAACCCTTGGCCACTGCCCTTACCACCCATGCCAGGGACTTCTCCTCTACAGGCTACCCCATCACACACAGGGCACAT
>DOKV01000122.1 GCA_003510765.1 Clostridiaceae bacterium
CTTCTTTTTCTCTCTTTTCCGTGAATTAATCTTGGGCTATAGATGGTAAGCTCCTCTTTGGCCCTGGTTATGGCCACATAGAAGATGCGCCTTTCCTCTTCCAAGTGGTCTAAAGAGGCGCCATGGGGCATATAACCTTCCACGGCATTGAGGACAAACACTTTATCAAATTCTAACCCCTTCACCCCATGAATGGTGGACAAAGTGACCTTGGCCGGCACTTTTTCAGGCTCCTTGGTGGATGCTGCAAGGAGCTCTAAGGGAGACGCAAAATACGCTGCCACTTCTTTCATCTCTTCTAGCTCCTCCAGAAGGGCCTCTTCTTCTCTACCGGTTTTTTCGGCGTAAGCTTTCAGGTAGTCCCCGTAGCCAAGGACCGTTTCAATATAGCTCACTACTTGACTGGGACGCTGTCCTTTTAGCCCTACCAAGTCCTTTAAAAAAGTCCGGTTGGTCATGAGAGAATAGTTCTTTTTCTTAGGGTCTAAGAGCACCTTCTCCACCCCTTCTCCCAAAGAAATTTTCCGAAGATCTTCTTTAGACAGGTAGCGAAAGGGCTTGTTGGCAATGCGTACAAAGGCCTTATCATCCTCTTGGTAAGCTACCCGGATATAGTCTAAGATGTCTTTTGCAATAAACCCTTGAAAAAAGTTGTAGGCATCTTTGGCATGAAAAGGAATCTTCGCCTTTCTTAAATACTCTTTTACCCGCATGCCTTCTTGATTGGTTCGATATAAGATGGCATAGCTCTCAAACTGATCTGCCCGAATTTCCTTTTCCAGATGCATCAACATGAGTTCTTGGTTTTCAGGAAAGACTTTGATGATTTTTGTCTCTTCTTTTCTAGAGGCCAGTAACTCCTTTTTGTTTCGGAGGGTATTGTGCTTGATCACTTCCCCTGCATAGGAAACAATATTTTCTTTACTTCGATAATTATACTTCAGATACAGCTTCTTCCCCTGGAACATGGATTCAAAATCCATCATGCCCCTGGGGTCTGAGCCACGAAAGGCATAGATGCACTGATCTTCATCTCCCACACAAAAAAGACTTTGCCCTTGTGCCATCTTTTCAATGATCCGTAGCTGAATGGGATCTAAATCTTGAAACTCATCGATGAGGATGTGACTATGAGCCTTTTGGAAGCTGGCTAAAAAGCCTTCATGCGCCAAGAGCTTCAATACCTCGATTTGTAAATCATCAAAATCCAAAAGGTTCTTTTTCTTACGTTCTTCTTCATAGAGTGCATAGGCTTTATGAAAGAGTTCTTCTCGAACACCATACGCTGTCAAAGGCTGTCCCAAATGATCCTGGACTTTGTACTTGGCAATGTCTCTAAAAATTGTCTCTACATCTTCCTCATCAATCTTCAACGCCTTCTTCAACTTGGTCCTTATGAGGAAAGCTTCCTTTCCATAGATCATGTCCATGGATCTGCCTTGGGCTCTTAAAATACGATAACAAAGACCATGAATGGTGCCAAAAAAGGGCCCAGGATTTTGCCCTTTTAGAAAACGGGCCTCCATCTCCAAGGCGGAAGCTTTGGAGAAGGTCAGTAGGATGATGTTCTTGGGGTTTACGCCTTCTTCCATGAGGTGTGCAAGACGCTTCAGCATCACCGTGGTCTTCCCAGAACCCGGTGGGGCTACAACCAGCACCTTCTTCTCCTTGGTCAAATACGCTTTTTTTTGATAACGATCCAGTTCCAACTTCTTTTCCTCCCATTGGTCTTCTTGCCATAAACTTCTATTTTACGTCATGGGAGACCAGAATGCAAAGTCTTCCCTTGTTCCATTCTACCTAGGAAGGATACTCCTGATACACAGACTTTGATGCCAAAGAAAAAAGACCTTCTCCCCGGGGGAAGAAGATCAAAAAAAGTCCTAGAGGGTGTCTAAAATATCTGCCGTAATTTTGGTTAAGCCATACCTGATGTCCTTTCGGTCTCTCCAACCTCTGTTGTCCCAGGTGTCTTTGGAGACGTCATCTCCACCATAGAGGATGGCGCCATAAGAAACCTCGCGAAAATCACTAACAGCCAGAAGGGCTGCTTGCTCCATCTCCACCATGAGGGCTCCTTCCTCTCGCCTTCTTTTTATACGCCCCTTGGTTTCCCGATAAAAAGCATCTGTGGTCCAGGTTTTCCCCACCAAATGATCCACGTTTTCCCCTTCTAAATAAGCACAGATCTTTTCCACCACCTCGTCCTTGGCTTTCACCTCTCGACTGGGGGGCAAATAATGATAACTGGTGCCTTCATCTCGTATGGCTTCCTTCACCACCATGAATTTCCCCACCAAGAGATCACTGCGCAGAACCCCTGCACCGCCGCAAAATAAAATCTTCTTGGCCCCCAGGGCAATGAAATCCTCTAAAAATCCAGCGGCAGCTGGGGCGCCTAGGCGACCTGGAATCAGGGTGATGTCTTTGTCCACAAATTGGTATATGTCCACCACATTCTCTCCACCCAAAGTGCCGATTTTCTTCGTCTGGCCGTTACTGAAAACTTATA
>DOKV01000050.1 GCA_003510765.1 Clostridiaceae bacterium
AGGCGCATGGCAAGAATGCAAAGCCTCACCAAGGAAGTGGACCAGGTGCTTTTTCAGGAGGCTTATGCCCCCATCTCTGCCTATGAGGAAGGAGAGCTGTCCATCTTAAGAACACAGATCCATAAGATGAACCAAAAACTCTTGGAGAAGGAGAAAGCTTTGGTGGAGGAAAGAAACACCTTGGTCAGGTCCCTACAAGATATTTCCCATCAGGTACGTACACCTTTAACAGCCATTCATCTCATCACAGACCTCTTGAAAGGGGAACTTGATGTAGAGAAAAGGCGGTGGCTATTAAAGGACCAAGAAAACCTTCTTCGGCAAATGGATTGGCTCATAGAAAGCCTCTTAAAGATGGCAAAACTCGATGCGGGCACCGCAAGATTAGACAACAAAAAAGTTCTTGTGGAAACGCTTTATAACGAAGCTGTAATGCCCCTTCGTATTCCTTTGGAGCTTCGAGGGCAAGAGGTGGTGACACACATAGACCCTTTGGCGTCTTTTCAAGGAGATTTGTCCTGGAGCGCAGAAGCCTTAAGGAATCTTTTGAAAAATGCCATGGACCATATGGAAGACGGAAAATCCATGTATTTTACCGCCAAGGAAAATGCCCTCTACACAGAGCTGATTTTAGAAGATGAGGGCCCTGGCATTGACAAAGAAGACCTCCCACATCTCTTTACCCGTTTCTACAAAGGGAAAAATGCCAAGGATCATAGCGTGGGCATTGGTCTCTCTCTTTGTAAAATGATTTTGCTGAAGCAAAATGCCACCATCACGGCCAAAAATAAGCCTGGAGGAGGGGCAAGGTTTGTCCTACGCTATTACAAAGATCATACTTAAGTGACGAAACTGTCACTTTCTATTCATGGAGCTGTCAGACAGCTCCTTTATACTTGGAAGTAGAAAGTATCAAAATAGACAAATCATGTGGAGGAAATCATGGAAGTTTTAAGAGTAGAAAATCTGTGCAAAACCTACGGTAGTGGGCAAAATATGGTGAAAGCCTTAGATGGTGTTTCTTTTTCCGTGGCCCAAGGAGAGTTTGTGGCCATCATTGGACCTTCCGGTTCAGGAAAGTCCACTTTACTCCATATCCTGGGCGGCGTGGATGAACCCACCAGTGGAAAGGTATGGATGAATGGGGCGGATGTGTTTGCCCAAGATGATGAGAAATTGGCCATCTTTAGGCGTCGGCAAGTGGGGCTCATCTATCAGTTTTACAACCTGATTCCCGTACTCAATGTGGTGGAGAATATGACCCTCCCAGTGCTTTTGGATGGTCGAGAAGTGTCAGATCAAAGGCTTCAGGAGCTAGTAGGCACCTTGGGGCTCCATGGTCGGGAAAGTCATTTGCCCAATGAGCTCTCCGGTGGCCAGCAGCAAAGGGTCTCCATTGGGAGAGCCTTGATGAATGCCCCAGCGGTGGTGCTGGCCGATGAACCCACAGGAAACTTGGATTCTAAAAATAGTCAAGAAATCATTTCTTTATTGAAAAAGTCCAATGAAAAATACAATCAAACCTTGATCATCATCACCCATGATGAGCAAATTGCCTTGCAAGCCCATCGCATCATCACCATTGAAGATGGTCAGATTCTACGAGACGAGGTGGTGCGTCCATGAGGATTCTTCATCAAGTCACTTTAGAAAATCTCAAAAAGAACAAGGTGAGAACCCTTGTGACCATCATAGGTATCATCTTATCCGTGGCCCTATTCACCGCTGTGACCAGCTCCGTCTTTAGTCTTCAGACCTATGTGCTGGAAGTCATCAAGGAACAAGCAGGAAACTATCATGGGGGCGTCTACCATGTCAGCTCCAAGGAGCTGGAACAAGTAGTGCCTCATGAAAAGGTGGATCATGCGGTGCTCCTTCAAAACCTTGGTTATGCCAAAGTGGAAGGAATCAAGAACCAGGGGAAACCCTACATTTATGTGGGGGCTATGGGAGAAGGGTTTGAAGAGACCATGCCGGTTCATCTCACAGATGGGCGGTTTCCCGAGAATAGCCAAGAGCTCTTACTGCCAGTGCACTTGGGAGATAATGGTGGCTTAAGGCTTCAGTTGGGACAGGAATTGTCTTTAAGCCTTGGTCAAAGAATCATAGGAGAGGACACCATCCTAGATCAAGCTGCTGCTTTTCAAGAGACAGAAACGCTCCTAGGTGCCAAGGATAGAACCTATGTGGTGGTGGGATTTTATGAGCGCCCTGCCTTTGAAAGCTATGTAGCACCAGGATACACTGCCCTCACCTTAACCGATGGCACAGGACCGGATTCCTTCCAAGCCTATCTTCGAGTGGACCCCATAAAGGATACCTATGCCTTCATGGAGGCTTCCTTCCCCAGCAGGGAGATCACCTACAACCATGATCTTTTAAGGTACACGGGGAATTCCAATGAGAACACCTTAAATGCAGTGCTCTATAGTATGGTGGGCATTTTGTCTTTGATCATCATGTTCGGGTCAGTGTCGCTCATCTACAATGCTTTCTCCATCTCCATCAGTGA
The DNA here is from genome assembly GCA_003510765.1 of Clostridiaceae bacterium. Classification (GTDB taxonomy): domain Bacteria; phylum Bacillota; class Clostridia; order Clostridiales; family Clostridiaceae; genus Proteiniclasticum. The sequence continues at coordinate 2,513 of DOKV01000050.1, forward strand.
GCGGACAAAGCAGTATGGGCTGTTAAAGTCCATTGGGGCCACGAGAAAGCAGATTCGAAATAGTGTATTTTTTGAAGCGGTACTCTTAAGCGCTGTGGGCATTCCTCTGGGGATTTTGTTAGGCATCACGGGCATTGGGCTGACCTTCTTCTTCTCCAAAGAGCTCTTTATGACCCTGTGGCAACAAGGGGTGCAAGCAGAACTGACCTTAGTCTTGGGGAAAGGGCCCTTGGTTACTGCCGCTATGCTAGGGCTTCTCACAGTGCTCATCTCGGCCTATGTACCAGCCAAAAAAGCCGC
>DOKV01000049.1 GCA_003510765.1 Clostridiaceae bacterium
AGCCATGAGAGGTTCAAGTGATCACAGAGCCCAAAGAACTGGAGAGGCTTCCACAGGATGCATCCATGAAAAAAGTTCGGTTTACAGCAGAAGTGGACCACATTAAAGACCGCTTCAAAAAGCGTATGCATGGACAATTACCGCCACCGGTGGAAAAAATGATCCAAAAACAAGTGGAAAGCTTTCAAGACCTAAAGGCAGACCTTGTATTAAATACCAGTGAAGAAACTCCAGAGGTCATGGTGGAAAAGCTGCTACAATTGTAAAAAGAGATGAAAAAAACCTGGAAAGCTATTATTTGCTTTTCCAGGTTTTTTTTGTTAGTTAAAGAGTCCTTTGAAGAACTTTCCAATGGCCTCAAAGATGCTTCTAAAAAAGCCAGTGATGCCTGTTTTCACATCTTCATCCAGGTCTTCCCAGGTGGACTTTACATTGTCTAAGAGATTCCCACCTTCTTTTATGAGGTTTTGACCAAAGTCTTTGATGGCTTCTTTTTGTGCATCGGTGAATTCCAGTTCTGAGAACTTCTTCATGAGATTCACCAAGCGCTCAATGTTTTCTTCAGACAATATGTCTTGTAGATTGTAGTTATTGATGACGTTGTTCACGATGTTGATGATTACTGTGTCCGTGATGACGCCCCCATGGTCTTCTTTATACTGCTGGATTTGGGCTTTCATGTCTGCGATGGCTGCGTTTAATAGATCGTCAGAGTAGCCTTCTTTCCCATCATTTTCTTCATGGATGTCAGAAGTCTCTTGAAGCTCTTCCTGGGCCACGGCCACATTGTCTTCAGAGAGGGTAAAACCTGCTTCTTGGAAGGCTTTATAGACCCCTGCCAAAGCCCCAGACCCATCCACAGCTTTTACAGAGGCAATGCGTAGCGTTACGTTCACAGCGCCCGCTGTGATGGCTGCGTTTTGATATTGGGCTTCGGTGATCCGTGTGATGGTTGCAGGGGTGACGATGTCTACCCTTACGCCTTCTCCTTCAGCGCCAGGAATGATATACACAGAAGAGTATACTTGATAATAGTTCACGTTGTTTCGTAGGAGTCCGTTGAGTTCGCGGATGGCTACGAGATGCTGGTCTGCCACGCTGGATACGCCCAGTAAAGCTTCCGTGCGTTCTTTTTCCTCCGCCGTCAAGCTTTCGCCATAGGAAAAGGCAGGATTGGTCAATTCCTTGGCTTCTACGCGCAACGCACTTAAGGGAAGAGATACCAAGAGGAGGAGTAGCAGTGCTGTTTGAAGCACTTTTTTAAATCCATGGTTTCTTTGTAGTGGAATGTTCATCGTAATTCTCCTTCATGATGGTTTTTTCTTTTATCCTATCATGAAATTCTTTGAGAACCATGAGGAATTCATGAAGTTTTGAGACCTGCATTTTTAAGAAGTTTTCCATGGATGCTAGAACAAAAGAGAAAAAACAACACCCATGGCGGTGTTTGTTGTACTAGGGGGAGCCCACAAAGAGCTGGGGGAAAACATCGATCTTGAAATTAATCCTGGGGTTTGGTCCAGACATTGGTATAATAGAAGAAGCAAAATTGAAGATCAGAAATTATTTTGAACAAGGAGCTCTTTTCCCTGTTGGGATGAAGGTAGTGGAAACCTTCATCCCAACAGTAGGGAAGAACCCTAAAGAAAAAGGAGAAAAGCCATGGGAACTTATAGAGAAGCTTTTATTGAGGAGTACATAGTGTTAGACTTAGAGACCACAGGGCTTTCCCCCGTGGACTGTGAGATCATTGAAATCGGGGCCATTTCCTATAGACAAGGGGAGAAGACCGGGGAGTTTTCTGCACTCATTAGACCCAAGGTGCCCATTTCAAGCTTCATCACAAACCTCACAGGCATCACCAATGCCATGGTGGCCAAAGAAAAGACCATTGAAGAGGTGTTGCCTCAGCTCAAGGAGTTTTTAGGCCAAGAGGTGATCTTGGCACATAATGCAAATTTTGATGTGGGGTTTCTTCGCGTAGCCTATGAGCGTGTTCTAGGGGAATCCTTTCCCAATGATTATGTAGATTCCATGAAAATCAGTCGTAAGCTCTTTCCCAAAGAAAGACATAGACTTCAAGATGTAACGGCACGCTTTGGGGTGAGACGTGAAGGTGCCCATCGATCTATTTCAGACTGCATCATGACCCATGAAGTGTATGAAGCCATGAGAGGATACTGTGAAAGAGAAGGTATTTCTTTGGCAGCGCTGCCAAGGAAAAAGCACTATGGCGCAGGCGTAGATTTAAAGGCATTGGTAAAGCCCAAAGATTCCCCCAGTGAAAGTCATCCTTTGTTTGGGAAAGGTGTTTGTGTAACGGGGACGTTAAAAACTGGTTCTCGGCAACTACTTCTTCAAAAAATCCTGGACCGAGGGGGTGTCCCCATGGATTCTGTCACAAAGAAAACCCACATCTTGGTCATTGGGGATCTGGCCTTGGAAAAGGTCCAAGGAAAGAAGTCTTCTAAAGAGGAAAAGGCAGAGCGGTATAGGGACCAAGGACAACCCCTTGTGATCTTAAAGGAAGAAGACTTTCTACAACTGCTTTAGTGAAAAAGAATTCTTTGCAAAAGAAAGGAAGAAGGGGAATATGAATAGGAAACAGTCAAGAGTGTACTTGGTGAAAAGTATTTTAAATTTTGTCTCTGGCCTCATCACTGCCATGACAGCGGTGATTTACTATCAGCGTCAGCAGTGGCCACCGGTACTGGCGTTATCCTTGGCCGCCATAAGCTTTTTTATCGCCAGTTATTTGTACTTGAAAAAGAGAAAAGAATAAGATGTCCCTTAAGGGGATGAAAAGAATTGGGAACCCTGGCAAAAAGACTACCAAAGCGTCTATTTGTCAGGGTTATTTTTCAAGGTATACTAGAGATGGCGAAGGTATACTCATACAGATAATTCATACACAATTGGGAGTTCTTCCCGTATAATGAGTACTAAAAGGCTGGAAAAAGAAAGGATGGATGGTGCATGGATCAGTTTGGTTTTATGGTGGGACTTGAGAAGAAAGAGGCTTTTGAAGGATGGTTTTCCAAGGTGGATGCCAAGGAATGTGGGCTGATGTTTTCGGTGATTTGGGGATATACAACGCATGAAGAGAGTGGTCATGCCTTTATTCAGTTTACCAGCAGCCTCTCCCATGAGACGGCGTACATCTCCTATGATTTGTCGGAGCTTTGGGTGGAAGAAGAACCTTTCGTCCTGCACATCGGGAAAAATCGTCTCTCCAGAGAAGGTATGGTATTGGATTTTCACATCCATGGCCAAAGGATAGAAGGGCAGTTCTTCTTCTCTAAGCTATCGCCCATTGAGACGTCCTTTCTAAAACCAGGAATCATGGGATGGCTCACCCATTTTCCCAATGAATGCAATCATGGTCTCATCAGCATGAATCATGGGGTCCAAGGGGCCCTTCGCATAGGAGATCGGCTGTTCCCGATGAAAGAAGCCAAGGGGTACATGGAAAAGGATTGGGGCAGTAGTTTTCCAAAAGCATATGTGTGGGCTCAATCCAATGACTTTTTGGAAGGCTCTGTGGTCTTTAGTTATGCCACCGTACCCATGCTGGGGCGTCATGCCAAAGGATTTTTCCTTCTTCTACAGCATCTGGGAACGGAGTACCGTTTTAGCTCTATAGAAGGCAGCAGGCTACTACACTTTAAGGTGAAGGACAAGGCCTTTGTGGCCATCTTAAAGAAGGGTCCATACAAAGTGGTGATCAAAGCCAAGCAAGCACATCCTGTGGTTTTGGCATCCCCTGACCATGGAGAGATGAAAGCAAAGATCAAAGAATCCTTAGATGGTAGATTGCTTGTGAAAGTATTTCTTAAGGAGCAAGAACTCCTTTTCTTGGAGACGGACCGCGCGTCCATCGATGTGCATTATCCCCTGGAGGAGTCTTAAAAATCTTCTAGCGCCTAGAGAAAGAAACAAGAAGTTTCTCTGGGTGCTTTTTATTTATCGGAAAATTCTGTTATAGTAGAGTAAAAGAGGAGTAGAGAGGAGTAGAAAGACATGGCCATCAAGACCAAAGTCACAGAGCAAGATGTATTTGAGTTCATTGAAGAGTTAACGGTCTCTCCCAAACGTAAAGAAGATGCCCAAAAGCTTGTGGGCCTCATGGAAGAGCATACGGGGTATCCACCAAAAATGTGGGGACCCAGCATCATCGGGTTTGGACAATATCATTATAAGTCGACACGAAGTGCCCAAGAAGGTGATTGGCCTTTGGTGGGATTTTCTCCTAGGAAAACGGCCCTTTCTCTCTATGTATACGCTGGAACCAAAAGGCAAGAGGAGCTCTTGGAGAAACTTGGGAAATATACCATGGGGAAAGCGTGTATTTATGTGAAGAAACTGGAAGATATTGACTTCGCGGTACTCAAAGAAATGATGGATGAGACCATCAAGCTACTGGCAAAGGAATAAGAAGCGAGGATACCCCTAAAAAGGGCCTGTGTAGGATGAGGTGGAAAACCATGGATCAACAAAAATTTATGACTAGTCCCAAAAAACTTTCTTGGCTCTCTTTTGTGCTGGGTCTTTTGGCATGGGTTGTCCTTGTGGTGGGGATCTTGGTAGGGATTTTTGTAGAGGCCGTTGGTATCACCTCGTTCTTTACCCCGGTGATGCTCATTGGACTTTTGGGGGCTTATTTTGGGATCCAAGCTCGAAACCTCTTAGATTACGAATCTTCCCTCCTCTCCAGGCGTGCCAAACAGGGCATTTATCTGGGGGTAGGCGCACTCATGACAACCCTTGTCCTTCGGGTACTGGTTTTTTTGTTTTTCATTTTGTGGTTGAAGCAGTGATCATGCTCTTGTAGTGGATTGAAAGGGGGGATGTAGTCATGGCGTGGCTGGAAGAAGTAGACCCTATTTATAGAAATGGCGCAGTGGTTTTGATGCTGTCTTTTATGGTCTATCTTGGGGCAAAGATGATTCTTCGGAGGTTTTACAAGAAACTGCTTGAAGAAGACAAATGGTATTTTACGAAAAGAATGGTCATGAATAGTGTCTATGGGTTCATCGTCCTCATGGTGCTCATGACTTTCAGCGGTCAGTTACAAGGGTTTTATACCACCTTGGGTCTTGCGGGAGCAGGCATAACCTTTGCCTTACGTGAAGTCATTGTAAGCTTTGCCGGGTGGCCAATAGCTTCATCTTCACCTCTCCTGTGTACAATTACTCGGCCAACTTCAATTTTGTGTGGGATGAAATTCAAGTGCCCATTCGCTTTGGGAGTGATGTGGAGTTGGTGAAACGTATTCTGTTACAAGCGGCAGAGGATGTCTTAGGAGATATCCCCGCTCAAGCCGAGGAAGCATGGTTTGAGATGAGAAGGCGCTATAAGTTGGAAGATGCAGCCCTACAGCATCAAACATTTTTAAAGTTTGATGACAACTGGATCACCATCTCTCTTCGATATATTGTGGACATGCGTAGACGAAGAGTACGAAAGGATGAACTGTATCGCAAAATCCTACAGGCATTTCAGCAAGAAGAGGGCAGGATTCAGTTGGCTTCAGAAACGCTAGAATTGGTGACTAATGACAAGAAGTAAAAGAAAGGAAGGACTGTGTATGGACCGTTATGAATTCAAAGGAACACCAGAGAATTTCGCCATCATTTCAGATTTTTTAGGGAAGTTTTCCTTATTCATCTTTTTGTCTGGATTGGCCTTGGGTATTGTTTTAGGGGAACTTGGGGTCACGTCCTTTTTAACCCCCACCATACTTCTAGGGGTAGGGGCTGTGATCTTCGGCGTTTTTGCAAAGAAAGATTTAGAAGATGAGTTACGCCAGGCTCAAAAAAGAGCCCACAGGGGCATTTATCTTGGCCTCCTAGGACTATCCATGGCCGTGGTTTTACGGCTGGTAATCTTTGCGCTGCTGCTGTTGACCTAAGAAAGGGGGATCAGTCTATGCATTGTTTGTTATGGGTTTTCTTTTTTCCCATTGCTGTGATTTTAAACCTCATCAATGGTTCAGGAAAAAAAAGATAGGAAAGAGGGAGGCCACTGAAAAAGT
>DOKV01000061.1 GCA_003510765.1 Clostridiaceae bacterium
AAATACTCCATTGCTTCCCCATAGGCTTGCGCCTTTTTTCCGCGATGTTTGTTCAATCGGAAAAATCATAATCGGGCCATCTGTACCGTCAGGTTCAGGATGGCTCTTCTTTTGGCCACGATTATCATTGTTTCCTAACTAATTATACCAACTTCTAAGGCTTTTTTCCGACTCTTGGGAAAGATTTCTAGTAACTTAACATTTCCCTCTCAGCCCAAAGGGTCCTTGGAAGATCCATCCTTACTCAGGAGCATCAATACCCCTGTGATGAAAAGCCCTGCCAGAAGTCCGCCAATGTGACCAAAATTATCGATGGAGGAGGAGCTAAATCCAGAAAATAGATTCAGGAAAAGCACCAAGGAAATCCTTGGAAACATCCTCTTATCCACCTTGGCATGACCAAAGAATGCCATGATCAATACCGCACCTAAAAGACCAAAAACCGCCCCGGATGCCCCCACGGATACTTGTGGGGTAAAGAAAAAGCTCATGATGCCCCCACCTAAAGCAGATACCAGATAGACTAAAAGAAACTTTTTGTGGCCCAGGGCCTCTTCAGCAATGCGTCCCAGGGCAAAGAGCGCATACATATTAAACAAAATATGGGTGAAATCTCCATGCAAAAAGGCTGAGGTAAGTAGCCTGTAGTACTCACCAGCCACAATGAGTTCATTAACTTTAGCCCCAAAATCAATGAGCACCAGCACATGGATATCTAAACCTCCAGAGGCTACCGCGGTAACTCCATAAATGAGCACGTTCAAGGCCATGAGGATCAAGCTCACCAACATCACCTTTGGCGTAAAGCGAGAAAGGGTGGTGCTTTTTTTGGCCAGCACCGACAAGGATACATCATCATGGCCAAAGAATTCCCCATCTCCATTCACATAGACTTCTGAATAATTCGCTCGTTGCTCCTTAAAGGGCACTGGCGCATCTGACGTAAAGACGATGTTCAATACATAAGCGCTTTGTTGGATGCTTCTTAAATGGTGCAATAAGGCCAAGTGATTTTCATCTTCTTGCCCAAGCCTTGAAAAGATCACAGCCAGTCGCCCGTTTTTAATGGGTGTATATAAATAAAATCCCAGGTCTTCCTCCGGTGACGTAAAGGCTTCCATATAAAACCCTTTTCCGTCAATGAGCAGGTCCATGGTTTCTTTGATCACTCTATCCATCATCTTTTTAAGCACCTCCTCTTTTTCTTTAGTGCACTAGATCTACTGTTTATTCTACAGGAAAACCCTCCGTTCTGAAAGCCTGGCGCTCCAATCTTTTGGCTTTTAGAATAAGAGCACACCCCTGAACTGCCGTTCAAAGGTGTGCCCCTCCTACAAGGATTTTAGTTGGCCAGATGCTCTTCTAGCATATCTAACAAGGTATTGAATCTTCTCACTGTTGCCTCTAAAGGCTCCTTGCTAGTCATATCTACACCAGCTACCTGTAGCGTTTCCACGGGGTAGTTACTGCCTCCAGTCTTTAAGAAACCGATGTACTTTTCCACCGCGGGAGCACCTTCTGCTAGAATCTTTTCTGCAAAGGCACTGGCAGCCGCATATCCTGTGGCATACTGATACACATAGAAATCTCTATAGAAATGAGGAATTCTTGCCCATTCAATATCGATTTCTTGGTCGATGATGAGCTGATCGCCAAAGTACTTTTTGTTTAGGTCCATCCATAGACTCGAGAAATCTTCTCCTGTCATAGGTGTACCCTGCTGTATGGTTTCATGGGTGATTTTTTCAAACTCAGCAAACATCAGCTGACGGAACACCGTGGTACGAATCTGCTCTAGCTCTTGGTTCACCAAGTACAGCTTCTTCACAGGATCCTGTTCTTTTTCAATTTGATAGTGGATGAGAAGCTTCTCATTGGTGGTGGAAGCTACTTCAGCCACAAATAAAGTATAGTCTCCATAAATATAGGGCTGATTCTTTCTGGCATAATAGGAGTGAATGCTATGGCCCATTTCATGAACCAAAGTGGACACATCTCTTAGGTCTTCATGATAGTTTAGGAGCACATAAGGCTCAGTATCATAAGCCCCTGAGGAATAAGCGCCACTTCTCTTGCCTTTATTTTCATAGATGTCAATCCATCCATTGGCCACCCCTTCTTTAAAGATGGTCAAATACTCTTCTCCCAAAGGCTTCAATCCTTCTAAAGATAAGGTGATGGCCTCCTCAAAGGGAATTTTTTCTTCTGGTACATCGATGACCGGCACATAGAGATCATACATATGGATTTCGTCTAATTTTAGCAGCTTCTTCTTAATGTCCACATAGCGGTGGAGGGCAGATACTCCTTCAGAAATGGTTTCTAAAGAGTTGTCATACACAGCCACAGGAATGTTGTTTGGGCTTAAGGACGCTTCAATGGGTCCTTTGTATTGTCGAAGCTTGGCCTTAAGGTTGAAGGTCTTCATATTGGCAGCCAGCATGGTGCCTAAAGCATTGCGATACTTTCCATAGGTGCCAAAAAGCTCTTTGAAGGCATTTTCACGAAGGACACGATCCTTGGATTGAATGTACATGCTGTAGCTGCCCTCGGTCATGGGATGGGCTACGCCGTCCTTATCTAGAACATCTTGGAAGGTGAGGTCTGCATTGGTCAGCATCCCAAAGATGTCTGATGGTGCGCCTAAAGAATCTGACAAGGTGGCCAAAAGCTCTTCTTGTTCCTTGGTGAGTACATGGGGCTTTTCCTTGACAATACTTTCGATGTAGAACTTATAAAGGGCCAGGTCTTCATCCTTCAAATACCCTTCAATGATTTCCTCTGGCAAAGCCAAAAGCTCTGGCACAAAGTAGCTGACCATGGCACTATACTCTGCTGCATACTGGGCAACCTTGGATAAGATCACTTGTTGGGTGGTATTTTGGGTATCTTCATCACTCTTCATGTGTGCATAGGTATAGAGCTTTTCTAAAATCCTTGTGTAGGTTTCAAAGTCCTTCAAATAAGCGAGGAGCTGCTCCTTTTGATGCAACTGGTCCTTGTACTTCTTCAGGACAGGTGCTTCCTCTTTCAGCTTCTTCAGTTCCTCTTCAAAAGCCTCATTGGTGGGATAAATGTCTTCAATGTTCCACTTAAACTTCTGGTCCACTTCATTTCTTGGTTTTACTATAGCCATAATTACCTCCTAGATTTTCATTGCTTCTATCATTATAAAACAAAGACTAGAAGAATGATACCGTTCTCTTTCTTGGCTCTATAGGGGAAGAGAGAGAATCTGTACTTCTCTCTCCCTTCGTTTTTTCTTCAGCAGTAGCCCCACCTAAAAGCACCCTAGGCGTTCTTTGCCTAGGGTGCTTTTGTCCATGATTAAAGTCCATTCAACCTTTTAGGACTCAAAGCTTAGAAGAATCTTGTCATAAATACTCTTCAGGCCATCCAAGATATTCCCTTGGGTCTCTAGTGCATTGATCACCATAATTTCACTGCCCGTTTCTCGAGCCAAGGTTTCAGATACCCTTGGGGAGGCTGCTTCTTCTAAGAATATGGTGGTAATACTCTGATCTTTGACAAAGTTGATCAAGGTTTCTAGTCTTCTTGGGGTAGGTTCTCCCTCTAAGAAAGGTCCTTGGATGGCTTTTTGTACCAAGCCCATTTCCCTTGTGAGGTAGCCAAAGGCTTCATGGCCTGTGACAAAAGCTTTGCCTTCATGGGCTTGAAACTTCTCCACATAAGCACTCTTTAACGTCGTAGCTTCTGCTACAAAGGCAGCTAAGTTCTCTTCGAAAATCTCCTGCGCTTCAGGCATCACAGTACTTAAAGCATCCTTGACATTTTCAGCCATGATCATCAAGGCATCTATGGACAGCCAAATATGAGGATCAAACTCTCCATGATTATGGCCCTCATGGTCATCATGGTCTTCTTCTTCATGATCGTGGTCGTGGTCGTGACCATCCTCCAAGGAAATGAGGTCCACACCCACACTTAAATCGATGATTTTAAGATCTGTATTACCGGAATTCTCCACAGCTTTTTCCACCCAAGGCTCCATTTCTAAGCCATTGATGAACATGAAGTCTACTTCTGTGAGTCGACCCATATCTCGAATGGTGGGCTCAAAGTCATGGGCTTCTGCCCCTTCTGGCACGATTTTCCAAGTGTCTACATAGTCTCCACCTACAATTCTCACCAGCTCATCCACAGGATGAATACTTGTGGCCACCTTTAAGGGTTCCACTTTAGGTGTTGCCTCTTCTTCCCCTA
>DOKV01000187.1 GCA_003510765.1 Clostridiaceae bacterium
AGCGTACAAAAGTTTTCGAGACTTTCACCTTCGACCTCTCGGACATCTCTCCACAATGAACTTAATATACCACTTTTCCTAAGGCTGTGACAAGGATGTCTTCTAAAAAAATAAATTCTCATCATTCCCAGCCCTTCCATGACGCCCACGGCCTTGTTTTTTACTTCCATAAGAAGGAGAAGGAAAGAGAAGTCAACCTCTTCTCTTTCCTTCTTAAGTTCCTCTAAAAGCATCTTGTGACCTTACTGAAAGATGATATCCATCTCTTGATATTCTTCCTTGGTGAGCTTAATGTCCTTGGTCTTTTGATTCTTAACAATCTGCTGGGCATTTTTCGCCCCGGGTATAATGGCATCGATGAAAGGTGTCTCCAAATACCACGCCAGCACCAATTGATACACCTCAGCATCTTTTTCCATGGCCAGTTTCTTTAACTGGTCAATTTTTCTAAGGTTATCTATATACTTTTCAGAGAAGTTGGGGTTCTTTTTTCTTCTTTCAGGAATCACTGTATCCTTGGTATATTTCCCTGTGAGAAGGCCTGCCGCCAATGGGAAATAGGGGATAAAGCCAATGCCTTGTTTTCGAAGATACGGAATAAACGCCTCTTCTTTCTCTCTCACAAGGAGATTGTACTCATCTTGTACCACATCCACATACCCATCTCTATTGGCTTCTTTCACTTGGTCTAAAGAAAAATTAGACACGCCTATTTCTTTGATGATACCTTTCTCTCTAAGCCGTTGTAGGGCACCCACAGCCTCATACTTCGGTGTTTGATCATCCGGTAAATGAATATAAAAGATGTCGATATAATCCGTCTGAAGCCTTTTTAGACTCTTATAGACCTCTTCCGTGAGGAAGTCTGGATGATTGTCCACCAAAAGTTCTTCGCCATGTAGTTTATGGGCACCCTTGGTGGCCACAAGAACTTTATGGCGAGCATTGGTCTTTTTCAGCACCTCTCCAAGGACCTCTTCTGAATGACCCAGCCCATAATAATAGGCCGTATCAAAAAAGTTTACGCCCAACTCCAAAGCCTTCACAATCATATGTTTGGAGTCTTCTTCACTGATGGGATTATACGAAGGGTTTCCCACCGCATTGGTCCCAAGACCCACTGGGTTTAAATGGAAATCATCATAAATATGTTTGTTCAAAAACTCTCTCCTCCTTTAAGCATCGCTCATTGTTCTCATTATACCCATGGCGAGCCTACCCTGTCCAAAGAAGAACTTTAAAGAAATCTTGAACAAAAAAAGAAAGGTCTAGATGCTACACATCTAAACCTAGGCTTTTTTCTGAACAATTAACGCTGAATGCTTAACCCAGTGGTCACCTTCACCTCTGTGACGCCTTGAAGTTCTTCTTGGCTTACAGAAAAGAGCACATGCCTTGTGGCAATATCCATGGTGCCAATTTCCGCTTCCTGACGTTGAATAAAGGCTTCCGCTACATTTCCTTTCATGATTAAGTTCTCACCCGAGACTCTATTGGATCCAGAACTCTCCACCATCACCACCACAACCAATGCTTTGGTCCTAAAATACTCCTCATCGATTCTTGATAATTTAGACAAACTCTCATCATCGATGAAGAAAGGATTCTCTAAGATGGTATAGGTCTCATTATATAACGTAAACTCTTCATAACTTCGTAGAATTCTTGTTTCACTCTCCATGGTCAGTGAATCTGATGTGCGGAAATTCATGATTTCCATAACTGATGTGTTTCTATTCATGGCTACCTCTGGCACTCCTTCCATAGGCGCTTCAGGCGCTTCAGCGGAATCCTCTTCTGCTGTCACGGCAAAATCTTTTGCCCTCTCATTGACGGACATGTTCTCATATTGCGCACCACAGGCTGACAAAAATAATAATGATACTAAAACAGCTACAACTTTCATCGCTCCACCTCCTACTACTAGTAAACCACAACTGCACGGACAAGAGATTTCAAAAAGGTTAACAAAGAAAAAGAATGCCTAGGGAAATCTCCCATGTGGGCACGAAAGCATCAGAGAAGCCGAGGCGTCTCTGATGCATCCTACAGTGCTTCCTTTTCTTTACGCAATTTTACTTTTGATGAGCTCTGCGATTTCATGGGCTGCTTTATTGATCTCTTCTTGGTTCTTTCCTTCCAGCATAATACGGACCAGTGGCTCTGTACCAGAAGGGCGGATGAGCACACGGCCCTCTCCTTGCAGTCCCTCTTCCACAGACTTGATGAGGTCCACGACCTCTTCATCTGTTTCATGAATGTTCTTCATCTCATTGGGGATCTTCACGTTCACAAGAACCTGAGGGAGCATATTCATGATAGAGGCTAGTTCTGACAAAGTCTTCCCCTTCTTCTTCACAATCCCTGCCAGCTGAATGGCTGTTACAATGCCATCTCCTGTGGTATTGAAGTCATTGAAAATCACATGACCAGACTGTTCCCCACCTATGGAGTAATCATTAAGTTGAATGTTTTCCAACACATAACGATCTCCCACTGCGGTGATGGCCACTTTTAATCCGAGCTCTTTAGCGGCCAGCATAAGACCAAGATTACTCATCACCGTAACCACAATGGTGTCATCTTTAAGTTTGCCCATCTCTTTTAGGTAGAGTCCAGCAATCAAAATGATGAAGTCTCCATTGACCAATGTTCCCTTCTCATCCACTGCAAGACATCTGTCTGAATCCCCATCAAAGGCAAGACCTAAGTCACAGCCGTGCTCTACCACAAACTTCATGAGGTCTTCTGGATGGGTGGACCCACACTGCTCATTGATGTTGATGCCATTGGGCTCATGATGGATCACATGGACCTCTGCCCCAAGTCTTTCAAAGGCTTCCACGGCAGAAAGATACGCTGCCCCATTGGCACAATCCAAGGCCACTTTCATGCCCTTTAAGTCTCCCTCCAAGGTCTTCACCGCAAAATCCACATAGTCTTTGGTGGCTTCTTTGGCATGACTCACATGGCCAATATCTTTTCCAGTAGGCACAACAACGCCTTCAAAATTACTTTCTATGAGCCTTTGGATCTCATCTTCCAAGGCATCAGACAGCTTAAAGCCTTCTCGATTGAAGAACTTGATGCCGTTAAACTCCACAGGATTGTGTGAAGCGGAGATCATCACCCCTGCATCAGCCTCATAACTTCTCACAAGATGGGCCACTGCAGGTGTTGGCACCACGCCAAGAATCACTGCTTCTGCACCGACACTCATCATCCCTGCTACCATGGCACTTTCAAGAAGATCTCCTGAAATTCTGGTATCTTTGGCCACCAAAATCTTTGGTTTATGGGCACCCTTGGTTAAAACCAAAGCCCCTGCCTTTCCTAGCTGAAATGCCAGCTCTGGGGTCAATTCACTGTTGGCAATTCCTCTTACGCCATCTGTTCCAAACATTCTTCCCATACATTACCTTCCTTATTTCAAATTCAACAATTTAGTTCTTATTTTTATGT
>DOKV01000046.1 GCA_003510765.1 Clostridiaceae bacterium
AATCATGAAAGAGTAAGGGGAAAGAGACATCTTTCCCCTTGCTTTTTTTCTTGTTTTCTTTTAGAAATGCTTTGTGCTATAATGATAAATTGATTGTAAAGAAGAAAAGATGCATCTATGAAGAAGCTCTTAGGAAAGGAAGTAAACTATGCACAGTAAATCAAAAGCGTATTTAAGCAAGGAATATAACATCTCCCCAAAGGCTTTGGCATTGCATGAAGAAGCCTTGGCCGCCATCGAGCCTCTATTTAAAGAATATGAGGACATTCGAGAGTATAACCAGTTCAAAGTACTGAAAGCTTTTCAAGATCATAAAATTAGTGATTATCATTTTACCAATACCACAGGATATGGCTATGGAGATATTGGTAGAGATACCTTAGATTTGGTCTATGCGCATATCTTCAAAGCAGAAAGTGCTTTGGTTCGTCCGCAATTTGTCAGTGGTACCCATGCCATTGCCAGTGTGTTATATGGTGTTCTAAGACCTAAGGATACTCTTTTGGCCATCACAGGAAGACCCTATGATACCATTCATGGCGTCATCGGCATCGGTCAAGGGGAAGAGGAAGTAAAGGCGGGATCCTTGAAGGATTATGACATCGCCTACGAGGAAATTGAATTAAAGGGAAATGCCATGGATCTGCCAAAGATCCAAGAGGCTTTAAGGAAAAACCCCACCATAAAAATGGTGCATATTCAGCGTAGTAAAGGGTATGCAGAACGAAACAGTTTCACCATTGAGGAAATCGAAGAAGCCATTGTGGCCGTCCGTGCCGTTCGTGAAGATGTGGTGATTTTTGTGGACAACTGCTATGGAGAGTTCATTGAGGATCGTGAACCCATTGAAGTAGGCGCAGATATTGTGGCAGGCTCCTTGATTAAGAATGCTGGTGGTGGGATTTCACCCACTGGAGGATATGTTGCAGGGAGAAAGGATTTGGTGGAACGATCTTCCTATAGGCTCACCGTGCCAGGTCTTGGTGGAGAGTGTGGATCCACCTTCGGAGTCATGAGAACGTTCTTCCAAGGGCTCTTCATGGCGCCTCAGATTTCCATGGAAGCGCTAAAAACTGCTGTATACACAGCAAAAATCATGGACCTTGCAGGGTTTGAGGTGCATCCGAAAGCAGAGGTGAAGCGCACAGATATCGTGCAAGCCATCACCTTCCATGATGAACAAAAGCTCATCAATTTTGTCAAGGGCATACAGTATGGTGCGCCCATCGATTCCAATGCCACATGTGAACCTTGGGATATGCCAGGCTATAAAGATCCAGTGATCATGGCTGCAGGGGCCTTTATCCAAGGCGCGTCCATAGAGCTTTCCTGCGATGCACCCATAAGAGAACCCTACACAGCCTATCTACAAGGTGGCTTAAGCTTTGATCATGGAAAAATCGGCGTACTTATAGCCTTATCAAGGGTTCTGTAGTTTTTTGAAAAGATATGTTATAATAATTTCACTATGAAGAGATAGAAAAAAGAGATGAAAAGGAGAATGGAATAGGCATTTTGCCTAGAGATGATTTATGGAAAGTGATTTAGGTCCCCAGTATTTAACAATTGTTTTGTTGATATTTATCAACGCATTTTTTTCCATGGCTGAAATGGCCATTGTGTCCACCAATAAAGTCCGCATTGGGATGGAGGCTGATCGAGGAAATCTAAAAGCCAAAAAGCTTCAGAAAATCCTGGAGAAACCCAGTCATTTTCTATCCACTGTGCAAGTGGGCATCACCTTAGCCGGGTTTTTAGCTGTGGCACAAGCCTCTTTTGGCATCAGCCATAAACTCACAGCGGAGCTGTCAGCCTATGGAATTAGAATCAATGAACAGGGCGCACTGGTGCTCATCACCATCATTTTGGCGTATTTCACCTTGGTCTTTGGGGAGCTTTTGCCTAAAAGAATTGCCTTGCAAAATTCTGACAAGATTGCCATGGCTGTAATTCCTTTGGTAGAAGTGGTCTCCTTAGTCTTTAGACCTTTTGTGTTTTTGTTGTCCTTTACCACCAATATTTTTTCAAGGCTTTTTGGCATCAGTTCTGAAACCTTAGAAGAAGAGGTATCTTTAGAAGAAATTCGCTCCATCATTGAGGTGGGGAAAGAGAAGGGTGTCATCAACGAGACGGAAAGAGACATGTTGGACGGTATTTTTGAGTTTGATAACCGGCTTGCTCGAGAGATTATGACACCAAGAACTGAAGTGGAAATGATTGAAGCCACAGAGCCTGTAAACAATGTGGTCTCTAAAGTAACCAATGGAAATTACTCTAGAATTCCATTTTATTTGGATGAAGTAGACAACATCATCGGCATTCTCTATATCAAAGATCTCTTCCGGCATTTGATCAACAAAGGAAAACCCAGTAGTGTAGAAGAGCTGCTGCGTAAGCCTTATTTTGCGCCTGAAACCAAATACATCGATGATTTATTCAAAGAGATGCAAATGGCCAATGCCCAGATGGCTATTCTTTTGGATGAGTATGGTGGCTTTTCAGGGATAGTCACCATAGAGGATATCCTAGAAGAAATAGTCGGTAATATCTACGATGAACATGATGAATTTGATGAGTACATCAATAAAGTTACAGACAATATTTATCTCATTGATGCCTTGGTATCCGTGGATGATTTTAATGATTTTCTAGGCTTTGATATCGAAACAGACAATGCAGACTCCATCGGTGGTTATGTTATAGATCGCCTAGGCCGCGTGCCGAAAAAAGGGGATGCGGTGTTTTATCAGGGTCATGAATTTAAAGTGCAGCAAATGGCTGGCAAGAGAATTAAAGTATTAAAACTCATCATGAATCTGGAAACAATGGACCGGGAGTATATGGAAGAATAAGCAACCTAAAACGACCCTCCTAGAAGACAAAAAGTGTTCTTCTAGGAGGGTCGGATTGTATGTTTAATATTTTCTGTAAAGTCCTGCCAAGCGTCCAAGAATCTCACATTGCAAGACGATGATGGGGCTCATACTTTGGTTTTCTGGTTGTAAACGGATGTGATTTTTTTCTTTGAAATATCTTTTGATGGTGGCATCAGAACCAATCATGGCCACCACAATGTCTCCATTTTTCGCGGTATTGGTTTTTTCGATGATGGCAAAATCTCCATGGTGGATTCCTGCCTCAATCATGCTGTCACCTTCTACTTGAAGGATAAACAAATCCTTGTCATGACGGATAAACTTCAAGGGGATTTGGAAGTAATCTTCTACATTCTCTACAGCCAAAATGGGTTCTCCAGCAGTGACTTTACCCATCATTGGAATGGGGACCATTTCTATGGTTTTATTCATCAGTGCGGGGATCATCAGCGCTCTAGGTTTTGTGGGATCTCTCTCGATTCTACCTTCTTTTTCTAAGGAGGTCAGGTAGGAGTGTACAGAGGAGGTGGACTTGATATCCAAGGCACTACAAATTTCCCGAACGGAAGGTGGATACCCTTTGGCTTCTGTAAAGGATAGCAAGTAGGTATATACCATCTCTTTCTTTTCTTGTGCTTTACTCATATCTTTCACCCCATAATGATTTTAACAGTATTATAGCATGGATACAGATTGAAATCAAACGAGCGTTCGGGAATTGGTGTTCTTTTTCAGGACTCTCCCGGAGGATTTGAAACTTCTTGTAGAAAGCTTTTCATTTTTCAAGAGGACATGGTAGAATAAAAGTGAAGTAAGCTGTAATCATAGACCCTAGAGGCGTTGAGAACAGAAATAGAATACTTGGAGGGAAAATATATGTCAGTACATATTGGTGCACAAAAGGGCGATATCGCCAAAACTATTTTATTACCAGGAGATCCATTACGAGCAAAGTTCATTGCAGAAACTTTCCTAGAGAATCCTAAGAAGTTTAACGATGTAAGAGGCATGCTGGGTTATACAGGAACCTATAAGGGTGTAGAAGTATCTGTCATGGGTACTGGGATGGGCATTCCATCCATTTCCATCTACGTCCATGAGCTGATCCATGAATATGGTGTAAAGAATTTGATGAGAGTAGGTAGCTGTGGAGCCATGCAAGAGCATGTGAAGATTCGTGATGTCATCTTGGC
>DOKV01000193.1 GCA_003510765.1 Clostridiaceae bacterium
TCCTTGAAGAAGGACAAGCTGCACAGTAGAATCACCACCCTAAATGCCAATGAAGTGCTCATCGCCTTGACCATTGGTGCGGTAACCAACCCCACAGCCCAATTGGCTGTGGAAAACCTTGCAGCCTTGGAAGGCATTCAAGCCCACTCTACAGTGATGCTGAATAAAGACGATGAACAAATCCTCAAGAAACTAGGGATGGATGTCACTTGCGATCCAGTATATCCTTCAGAGAATTTATATTACGTATAACCTGATCCACTGCCAAGAGGCGTACTTTTCAAGAGTACGCTTCTTTTTTAGTGCATTTTAGAAAACCTGTCTTTTTTTCAACACTTTTTGAGACATTTTCCTTCGTAAAATTGTATATAAGATGAAGGGAGGAAAGGGTGTGGACAACATAATGCTTTGGACAAGGATAGACATAGAAAACCTTTATGAAAGGCAGGTGAAACCTCTCTATAGACTTTGTTATAGTTATACGAGAAATGGCATGGATGCTGAGGACTTAGTGCAGCAAACGCTGATGAAAGTATTGGAAAGAACAGAGCCTTTCGCATCTCTTGATCATGAGAAGGCGTGGCTCATGGTTACAGCGAAAAATCTATCTAAAAATCATCTCAAAAAGAAAAAAACCATGGAGTTGCCCATGGAAGATGTGATGAATAGTCCCACTGATAGCAGTGAAAAGGACATTGTGGCGGCTTTTCATCAGTTGAAAGAAAAGTATCGTATACCCATGCTCCTCTATTATGTGGAAGGCTATGATACCAAGGAAATTGGCGTACTTCTAAACCGGAGACCTTCCACCGTGAGGACGCAGCTAGAAAGAGGCCGAAAAGCGCTTGAAGAACTGTTAGGAGGGGAGCACCTATGAAAGACGAAGAATTAAAAAAAGCCTTAGAGACCATGAATCCCACAAGAGCTCAAGAAAAAGAAATGCTGCAAAAGCTCATAGAGGCCCATGGAGTAAGGGGAAAAGAAGGAGAGAAAATCATGAAAAGAACGAGTAGCAAGAACATCTTCTATGGACTTCTCACCACTGCTGCTGCCCTGGTACTGATCTTTACATTGAGAAGCCCCATGAAAGAGCAAGGGACATACTTATATAAAGAGGGAGGAGTTTTGGTCAAAGAAGTTGTGGCCATTGAAAAGCCTAGGGGTAATCCAAGTGCCATCACCATGGTTCTTAATGAAGAGGAGATCTTTGGGTTTTTTCAAACAGAGGCTTTCTTAGGCACGGTGACAGAGGTGAAGAACTTGGCTTTTGACTTTCAAGGAGACATCTATCATCGAGGTCTGGTAGAGATTACCGTGGCAGAGGTTTTAGAAGGCAACACTTCTGTAGGGCAAAAGGTCTCTATGCTTTTGCCTGGTCCTGTGGCAGAGGGGAAGATTTGGGGTGCAGATTTTCATGTGACCCGGGCCATGAAAGAAGGGGAGCAAGGTCTTTTTATGCCCATGTTCTTTGGCGAGGATGAAGTATGGGAGGAGAACGGGGAGGCGCTGCCTATGAAGGCCATTGCAGATGGGCAGCTCCTAGACACAGAACGCTTTGCCTTTATGGATACGAAAGAGGGGATACTCTTTGCAAGGGATACCTTCCAAGGGCTAAAGGAAGCGAAGACCTTAGAGGAGATCAAAGCTTATGTCCTAAAGAAGAGAAAATAGGCCTCTTCTTGTAGACATGAAGAGGCCCCACAGGATGAGAGCGTCAAAGGCTTAAGGACCCAGAATCATCAATGAGGCCAAGGAAAAAGAGGCCCCAAAATCCAGTTGTAGGATTTTTGGGGCCTCTTAAGCTCATGTGTTTTTCAATTTAAGATAATGGGACACTTCTTCTCCCCAGGAAGGTGACACCAATCATGCCAGGTCCCGTGTGGGAGCCGATGACAGGGCCGATGTAGGTGAAGAGGATTTCTTTTACAGGAATCTCCCTCTGAATCTTTTTGGCCAAAAGCTCTGCATCTTCTAAAGAATCTCCATGGCCGATGAGGATCACTTGCTCCTCTGGAGAGAGGATGGTGGCTTTCATGAGGTTCACCAGCTCTCCCAAGGATTTTTTGCGTCCCATGACTTTACCTTGGGTGATAAGTTTTCCTTCTAAGTTGACACTCAGGATGGGTTTGATGCTTAAAGCAGTCCCGACATTGGCGGATAGGGCGCTGATCCGTCCCCCTCGCTTTAAGTGCATCAAATCTTCCACGGTGAACCAGTGAGAAACAGTAGTTTTCTCTTCTTCCACCCATTGATGAAGGGCATCTAGACTTAGACCTTCTTTCTTTTTCATGGCTGCATGATAGACCAAAAGTCCTTGGCCGATGGAGGCAGCAAGGGAATCCACAAGGCAAATCTTTTGATCAGGATATTTCTCTTGAAGCTCTATTTGAGCCAAACGAGAAGCGTTATAGGTACCGCTGAGCCCTGAAGAAAAAGAGATGTGGAGGATGTCTAAGCCTTCTTCCAAGTAGCTTTCAAAAATCTCCAGGAACCGCTGGGTATTGATCATGGAGGTGGTAGAACTCTTGCCTTCTCTTAGTTTTTCATAAAAAGAAGCAATTTTTTCTCCATGGTCTTCCAGATCATGGAAGTGACTGATGCCATCGAGGACAAATTCCATGGGAATCACGTGGAGGTCCAGTTCTTTGATCAAGTGTGGGGGTAAGTCACAGGTAGAATCAGTAATAATCTTATAATTGCGCATGGTAAACTCCTTTAGCACTATAAATCGGAATCGTCCGCTTAAAATATAATAATACCATTTAATCATAAGGGATACATCCAAAAACAAACTTAAATCTTTATAAACCTGAGGTTATTATTTCTGTTGTGGATAATTCTTAAAGAGCTGTGATAGAATATGAAGAAGAGACGAGGTGATACAGATGGATCAAAAAGACCGTAAAAATAGAACCCTAGCAGAAAATAGAAAAGCCCGCCATGACTTTTTCATTGAAGAAGTCTATGAGGCAGGCATTGAACTCATCGGTACAGAAGTGAAATCCATTAGGCTTGGAAAAGCCAACTTAAAAGAAAGTTATGCAGAAATTAAAAATGGGGAACTGTTCATCGTGGGGATGCATATCTCTCCTTATGAGATGGGGAACATCTATAATAGGGATCCCTTACGTACTAGAAGGCTGCTCCTTCATAAAGCAGAGATTGTGAAACTACATCAGCTGAGCCAGCGAGATGGTTATACGTTAATTCCTTTATCGTTATACCTGAAAAATGGGCGGGTAAAAATGGCTGTGGCTGTGGCCAAGGGGAAAAAGAATTATGATAAGCGAGATGCCCTGCTAGAGAAAGCACACAAACGAGATGTGGCCAGAGAAGTGAAAGAGCGAAACAAGTATTAAGGAGGCGACCATGGGAAAAAACATTGGATTTATTGGGTGTGGCAACATGGGGAAAGCCATTTTAAGGGGTCTTTTGGAAGCCCAGATGGTTTTACCAAAAGAAGTGATGGTGTCCACCAAAAGAGGAGAAACCAGTCGCCTTTTGGCAGATACCTTTGGGGTTCAAGTGGCCAAGGACAATGGTCAGGTGGCTCATTTTTCTCAGGTGCTCTTTTTGGGTGTAAAGCCTTTTCAATATGAGGATGTCCTTCGGGAAATTCGACAAGAGTTGAAGGAGCACACCTTGATCATTGGCATGGCCGCAGGAATAACCTTAGACAAAATGGAGAAGATTCTTGGTAGCGGGCACAAACTTGTGAAGATCATGCCCAATACACCAGTGATGGTAAAAGAAGGGGTCACGGCCATGAGTTGTTCAAACGCCTTGACGGAAGAAGAAAAGGAAGTGGTGAGAGCCCTTCTTCGTCCCATCTCCACAGTGGTGGACATTGAAGAGAAGCATATGGACGTCATCACAGGTATTGCAGG
>DOKV01000194.1 GCA_003510765.1 Clostridiaceae bacterium
TTTTTTCAAGCAGAAGACGGCATACGAGATTCCGAGAAAATGTCTCTGAAGGCCACCGCATAGGGCAGGTCTAAGGTTAAAGATGGCGCTGGAGGCGCTGTGGGTGGCACGGTGCTCAGACAAATATTTTCCTTTTTCATCCCTGATTTTACTGAGAACACAGAGTTTAAGCCATGCTGCACGATGAGCTCTGGAAGGACTTTATAGGCTTCTCTCGCCGTGGCGTTGGCATTATGGGCCCCATCAATCTGTGCCATTTCAGCAAAAGCCATGACAGCCTTGGCATACCCTGCATCTACAAAGGAGCGCACCATGTTGATGTTTCTATAGAGCACATTGTATTGAGGATCTTGATGGGCACCATTGACCCCTTCCTCTGCAAACATCACCGCTATTTCCGGTCCTGCTACCCCAGATACGTAGGAGTGGTAGTTGATCTCACGACCCACTTCTTCTTCGATGAGATCCAAAGCTTTTCTTTGTGCCCGCACCTGTTTTCTCGTGATGGGAATCCCCCCAATGCCTTGAGGCGTTCCTTCAATGAGACCATCATAATGGCTTTGGCCAGCAGTACGAATGACCATGATATGGTCTGCTCCATGCCATGCGGCCATTCTCATACGTCGAATATCATCTTCAAAACGTCCAGAGGCAATTTCTGTGGTGATTACGGCTTTGGGTTGTGGATCAATGCCTCCGAAATACTTCGCGGAAGGAAGACTTTCACTTTGAGCCAAGGGTGTGCTCATCTCTTTATACGTGAACTCACCCATCTTTAGGTCTTTCACATGTTCTCTCCAATGCCAGCCCCGTCTTTTGGGCGCATAGTGTTCCAGATCCTTTAAAATCTCTTCTACATTAAGTTTTTCATTCTTCACAAGCTTCATCTTCTGCCCCCTTGAAACACGTCCTTGGCCATGTCTAGATGCTTTCCTTCGGTCATTTCTTTGCCCACAGATAAATAGTCTCTTTGTAGCTTTTCAGCCACCTTTAAGACCACTTGTCCTGCACCTTTGCCCATGAGCCCTAAATCTTCCACATGGTGCACAAGATCCTTGGCTTCAAGACTGGAGAACCCCATTCTCATGAGCACGGAACGCTCCACAGAGGGACTGGTACTTTTCTTAGACAATGCGATGAGTGGGTCTACTATTTCTTCCGCCAAGGAGAAAAATCTCGCCTTGAGTTCTTCATCGCTAAGTGCTGCCAAATGTTTACGTCTGATTTCAAAGTCGTCTGCTCTTTTGTTCGCCATAGTCTTTTACCCCTACCTTATTTCTTTATAGTACAAGTTCACAGCCTTCTAGCTGTAGTGCCAGTTTCACAAACTCATAGGACGAACGGGTCTCTTCCATAAGATAGAAAAGATCCAGTTCCGTTACGCGTTTGATGTCTTTCATGGTTACATAGTTTCTGATCAGTGATTTTTTGAGCTTTGAAAGATCCACAGGTCTTAGTTTGATGTCCAGTGGCCCCCTAGGAAGCACGATGCTTTTGCCTGGCACTTCTTCTTCTGGATCTCCCACATAAAGATCTATACCTCTTTCCCTGGCAAAGGACAGCTGGGATTGTGGATGCTTTCCAGCGCCCGTATACTCCGTCTCTTGCACCACCAAAATATCTGTGTCCTTCATTTCCCTAGCCATGGCAAAGGCTGCCGTCAAGGATGTATTTCCCGCAGGTCCCCTTTCTAGCCCTTCTAGCTGAGCCAAAGCTTCTGTCATATAGAAGACTTCTCCTTGCTTCACCAAATAATACGCGTCCATGTAGCGAAGTGGTCTTGCGGCACTTCTTGGTACATCTGAACGATCTGGAAAAGTGGTGAAGGGAATGCCAAATCCTGTGTGTCCTGTGGTGAAAGATTTTTTGTTGAAATCTTTGTCCGAGGCCATATGAAGCCCTTTAAGATCCACACTTACCCCTACCACCTGGGTATCTTTCGCTCCTGCTGCCTTAAGGCCTCGAGCAGTACCTGTGAGGTTCCCCCCGCCAGCATGGGTGGCCAAGACCACCTCTGGATACTTGCCATACCGTGCCATGACCTCTTCTGCAATTTCCACCCCTAGGGTTTCAATGCCTCGAATGCCAAAGGATGAATAGAGCGAGGCATTGAAGTAGCCCGTTTCCTCTAACACCGATAAGAACGTATAAAAGAGTTCTGGCCCAACGGTTAAAGAAAGGACCTCTGCCCCTAAGGCTTCACACTTTCTTCTCTTTTCAAGAATTTCAGGTTGACCAATGCCTTGACTGTCATAACACTCCTGGACCACGATGCACTTTAACCCAAGCTTCGCCGCTTGAGAGGCTACTGCCGCTCCATAATTGCCAGAGGTGGCAGTGACAACCCCTTTATAGCCTAGCTTTTTCGCCATATATACAGAAAGAGAGGCTCTTCGATCTTTGTAACTACCCGATGGATTGCAGGCTTCATCCTTAATGAGAATCTTTGCTCCTTTGCCCTCTTCAGAGAACTTCTTCACCAATGCATTGAGGTTCTTTAGCTCAATGAGCGGGGTACGTCCCACAGACACCTCCTCTTGGATGCGCTGGACTTCCTTTATGGACACCTCCACATCTTCCATCATGGTGTCATAGTCAAAGGCCAACTGAGAAAGCTCATACTGGTCATAGTCTACCCCCAGGGCTTTTTTCATAATTTCATTTTTACGCCCCATCACTGCTTCATAACTTAAATCTCTAGTCATGGTCCACCTCCAAGAGCGCTCTTAACTCTTTCCCAATTTTCATAAGCTCCGGTACAAAGGTATCCCCATAACTATAATCGTAGGTTGGATTCTCACAAAGAAGCGCTCCTGATAAAACCCGTCCTGTGATGGTTTCAATCTGCACTCGATCCCCCACCTTAGCCTCTTCCATCAAAAAGCCTTTGACACGCATGATCAGTGGTACTACCCTGGTTTCCTCTGGGATATTTCCTGTGCGCATCTCTGGCGTCAGGATGGTTTCTTCAATTTCTACCCAAGTCCCTTTCTTCATGTATACCTTCTCCTTCTATGTCAGATGATTTCTAAAGTCATCCATGATGGCATGGGTCACAGGAATGTCCTTCATGGTGATGAGTCCTGGTGCTGCATTAAGTACATGGGGAATCACATTCACCGCTGCTGCAATTGTGCCAATGCCTCCTGGCACTTCTGGCTTAATGACCATAGATACATCTGGGTCTCCATGAATTTCAATATAGTCCCCAGTGCCAATATTTTCTAGATCTGGCCTTACTTGCTGAGGATGCTCTAAGGTAATCACTGCTTTGCCATCTTTCATGGCCACTGCTGTATGGTTACACCCCGCCACCATGCCAGCTTTCACAAAAACATCCTTGGTTTGCCGATCCACCGTGGTCATGATGGGTTCTCTCTTTTGAACCACTTCATCGTAGGTCAGACCCAATGCATCTGCAATCATTGGAATGGACTGCATAAAGCCCACATGGCCATAAATGGTGCCTTCTTCCACGCCTTTTAGGAAGGCTTCTTTAGAAAGACCAACGCCTTGTTCTTCCATAACTGTATGCCCAAAGGGGGACAAATCGTTGACTCTTCTCGCATAGACATGGTCTACTCTTCGCACGCCTAAAGACAGCTGAAGAATGAGTGTATCCAAAACAAATCCAGGATTCACCCCTGTGCCAATAACAGTAATCCCATGTTCCTTGGCTAAGGCATCTATTTCTTTGGACAGCTCTGGTTCTGTGACATAGGGATAAGCCATCTCTTCTGCAATGGTAATGACATGTACTTTCTTTTTCGCCAGTAGGCGAATCTCTTCCATGACGCCCTTTACAAAAGAGTTGATGGCGAGAATACAAAGATCTGGCTTCACTTCATCAAGAAGC
>DOKV01000184.1 GCA_003510765.1 Clostridiaceae bacterium
TTACTTTTTCATTTGACCAAATTCACAATATCTGTGCCCAGGTGGCATCCTCCTTCTCCTTGTGGTACCCTAAATATAGATAAAAGCCCATCCGCCTTTATGTGGATGGCTGCTAAATGTACAGAAAAGGAAGTGACGTACATGAACATTTCAGGAAAAACACCCTTGATGCAAGCAAAAAACTTAGAAAAACTCTTGGATGTGGGAGAGATTTATCTTAAACTAGAAGGTGCCAATCCTGCCCATCACAAATATGATCGCATCGCAGAAGTTTTGGTGCGAGATGCTGTGGAAAGCAAAAAAAGAGGGTTGCTCATTGACGGAGGCGAAGACTATATTCGTTCCGTGTTGTTTTATGCCAAAAGAAGTAGCCTTCCTGTGATCATCGCCAGATTTTCAGGGGAAAGATTCAAAGAACGGCTTTTTAAAGAGGAAGAGCAAGTGCGCCTCTCCCCCAGTAGCCAGCGCATGGCTGCTTTGGCAACCTACGCCAAGGAGGAGGATCTGTACAACGCCTCCAGTGGCTATCACAATCTTAGCCTCAGTGTCATCCCCTTGCAAAAAATCGGAGAAGAAATTGTGGAACGTCTTGGACCCAGTGTCCAATCAGTGTTCACCCAACTCTCCTACGGGTATACCGTGACCTCTTTGCACCATGGCTTCATGGACAAATGGGTATCCTCGGAGCTGGCAAAGATGCCAAAGATCTATTCTTGCACCATCCCCAAAGGGAACTTTATTTTTGATGATTATAAAAAATCTCATTCTCTAGAGGACTTGGAGAACTATGAAATCAAAGTGAACAAGTACACCAGAGAGCTCTTCACAGGAGACAGCTTTCTCCTAGAAGAAACCTTAAAGGCCATACACGATACCCAAGGGAATCTCTTGTCCATCGATGAAAGCCTTTTGAAAGAGAGTGTACATCTTCTAAAGAAGCAAGAGAACATCCTCCTTTCTGTAGAAGAAGGCTATGCCTTTGCCGGATTTTATAAGATGGCCAAGGAAGGACGCCTTGAAAAAGGGAAACACGTCATCGTCTTAAATGATGGTCGTAGTGACCTCACCATGGTGCCCATCAAGGATTTCAACACCTATGATCGGGAAACCTTGGGCAAATTCATTGAAAGTTGGCTGCAAATCTATAAAGATCCCATTGAAGAAACCTTAGATGCATTAGACCACGCCATACAAGATGGCCATATCCTCTTGGCCTTAAGAAACAACATTCCCCAAGGCATTTGCCTTGTGGTGCACACGGGATTTAAAAACTTCATCCCCACCTATCACCTGGGCTACATTGCCACCAAAGAAGGTAACAAAGGCCGAGGCATCGCCACCACTCTGATTTCAGAGATGCTGGAAATCACCGGGGGCAACCTTTCCTTGCACGTGGATATCCACAACAAACGTGCACGAAAGCTCTATGAAAAATTAGGCTTTGAAGCCAAATATTATCGAATGATTCATTCATAACAAGAAAAGGAGTCTTCCATGAACCGTAGGTATCTTCGCTATGTTCCAGCCCTTCTATGGATGGGCGTGATCTTTTTTCTCTCGCACCAAGAGGCTGGAGCCTCCAGTGCCCTGAGTTCAGGCTTATCGGAAAGACTCTTGTCTTTTTTGGCAAACCTAGGCCTCCACATCCCAAAAGAGGGGTTCCATCTCTTTCTTCGAAAAGGCGCACATTTTTTCGCCTACCTCCTCTTAGGCATCTTCATAGCCTTTGGCTTGGAGGCAAAAAGCATCAAAGAATATGGGTATACGCTCCTTCTTTGCACCCTCTACGCCATCTCTGATGAGTTTCATCAAACCTTCATCCCAGGAAGAAGCGGCGATGTACTGGATGTACTTCTGGACTCTGCTGGGGCCCTGACAGGGATCCTTCTATGGGCGCTAGTAAAGAAGGTGTTGAAAAACAGAAGCCAACAAAGCTTCACCACACAATGACTTCTCATAAGAAATACCGTGATCCCTTGTCCCAGAGCTACAGTGATGAGGGTGGTGGTAAGATAATCCATAAACGAAATACTGCTGACGCCAAAAAGAAGATTCCCAATGTTAAAGGGCATGAAGGGCAACGCCCGGATGAACAACGCATAGCTAAATCCATGCTCTTTAATCCGCTCATAAAGCTCCTCCAATGGCACTTCCCTGGTTTTTTTGTTATAGAATTGGGCCACGTATGCTTCCACATTCTTCTTGTAGATCCGGGCGATGATATAAGAAGCAAAAGCGCCTAGGAGACCCGCCACGGTCATGAGCAAGATCCCGTCCAGTTCAAACAAAAGGGCTGCCACCCCAGAGAGGGCTGAGATGGGCACAAAAAATACCAGTAACAAAGCTGTGAAGATCACAAAGGGAATTTTCACTTTGCTTTGATCTCCCATGGCATGAATCCGCTCCATGAAAACATCCACATTAAAAATATCAAAATTTTTCACCAGGTATAAAAGTACCAGGAGAAAGGTGAGGATAAACAGCCCTTTAAAAAGCTTCATCCATGCGCTATCTTTTCTCATATTCATTCCTTCTTCCACCACATAAAGTTCATTTTCTTTAGAATGACTAATTTCATCATACTTTCACCTTGTTGTACCTTAAAGATCCACTCTATTCATGAAAAGAGTGGATCTTTATTCAATCCTTCTATTGTAGATCGAAAACCCCCAAGGGCCTTTCTTCTTGCTCCTCTTCCAAAGGTTCTTCCACCCGAAGTACTGCTGCCACCATGGCCACATCTTTCACAATGACGCCATCTATATCATATTGTAGCACCGTTTTCAGCTCTTCTTCAGTCTCTATGACCCAAACAAAAACCCCTCGCCCTGCTTCATGGGCTCGTTTGATGAGGTTTGGGGTAAGCATGTTCATCCGCACTGTATAGAAGTCCACATCCAGAGTCTCTAGACGCCCTAGGGCCGCATACATAATTTGGCCCAGCTTTACTTCTTGGTCTTTTCGCCGAATGACGCGCAAGAAGTCATAATCAAAGGACTGGATATAGGCATATTCCTTCATCTCCAGCTTTTCTAATAGCGTCAAAATTTTCTCCGCCACTAGTTCTCGACCAAATTCCACCTTCACATCTAAAAGTGCTTCTCCTCTCCCCTTCAGAAGAAGGAGCGCTTCTTCCAAGGTGGGGATGGGTTCTCCTTGAAAGGCTTCCGCAAAGGAGGACCCTACCTCCAGCGCTAAGAGCTCTTCATAGGTGTAATGGGACACAGGCTCTGGTACCCCTGCCATGCGAAGTAAAGACACATCATGATGAAGCACCAACACACCATCTTTGGTCATCTGAACATCCATCTCCACGATGGTGGCGCCATGGTTTAAGGCCGATTCCACTGCACTTAAGGTGTTTTCTGGTGCATTTACTGCGTCTCCCCTGTGGGCCGCAATGTGTATCCGCCTACCTGTGTATAAAAACCCTTCGTTGATCTGTGCACTGATAAAAAAGTTCCACAAAAATGCCGTGGCAAAGAAAAGAATCAGGTAACTTCTTCTCTTGGGATGTTTTCGCCTTAGCATACCCTCTTTTTCCATGAGCCACTGCCACTTCACCGTGGGGAGCTCTTTGATCAAAGGGAACCCCAGTCTTCTTTTACGACTGTAGTAAAGCTTCGTGAGGAAAAAAATATTCACAGGCAGAATCACTTGACTATACAAGAAAACACTGAGTCCTGCCAAGGTCACAAAATACTCTCGAAAGTCTCGACGTACAGGTATCTCCAAAAGCCCCGGGATTTGACCAAGGCCATAGAGGATACTCAGAAAACCCCCAAACAAGAGGGTATTCATCAGCAAAAACTGCACCAATATACTGATTTTTTTCCCTTGGGTCAGTGCTGCACTATGCTGAAAAGACTTCCTCATGGAGGTGTGCCTTAAAAACACTTCATGGAAAGAGAATACCCATCTGAGGATGAAGTACCCCAGCAGAGCCAATGCCGATGTATAAAGTCCTTGGCCCATGCGCACTTCTTGAAGGTTACTCAGTAGGGTTGGTGGCACCTCCACATATCGCCTGAGAAAGGGACTTAACTGAATCTCCACCAAAGGAAGAAGCAGCACTAGAAAGACCACCAAATAAAGAAGCTCAAAGCTAAGGAGTCTTGGCAAGGCTTTCATGGCAGTGAGCACCGCTTCTGTGATGGTCACCTCTTCTCTGAAAATCTTTTTATGGGACAAAATCAAATAGGTGCCAAAGAGCACAAAGACATTGATGATGAACACCACAAGGAAAATGCCTACATAGAGGATCCCTCGCCTGGTCAGCACAATCTTAAACACATCCAGGTTCAGCAACACCCCGCCATCCACAGAAAGAAAGAGTCTGTTGATCATATAGGAAATCAACGGGATCAAAAACACCCCGGATAAGAAAAAATAAAAAAGACCAAAATGTAGATACAATCGATAACTTTTCTTTAAATCTTTCAAACTGGCCAAAA
>DOKV01000158.1 GCA_003510765.1 Clostridiaceae bacterium
ATTGCTGAATAATCCAGGCTGAGCATATCTACGCTATTAACCGCGCAAGCGTTCCTCACAGGAGGCATCGCCTATGGTACACAAGTCTTCCTTGTGACCTTTTCCGCTGCACTATTATCCGTTGTAGCTTACTTCATGAAGATGCCTCAAGGTTTAAAGAACAACCTCTTGGTGCTCTTCCCCTTACTCTCTGCATACATGACATCCATACTACGTGGGGGAGATGCCCGAATCTTTATTCTCTATGGGTTGTCCTTTGCCCTGGCCACCTTATACTTTAGTAGAAAAGTACTTCTCATTCACTTGGGCCTTCTATTTTCTAGCCTCATTCTGTTCTATCTCCTTCGTCCAGAGCTTCTCCTAGGCCCAAATCCACAGTTTGATGACTTCGCCATGCGCATGGTAATGCTTTTCACCATTTTTCTTACCTGTTATTTCATTGCCAAGTGGGGCCAAGAATACATTGAGAGAGCATTGAAGAAAGAAGAAGAGGCCAAGGAAAGTCTTCAGAGATTGCAGCGGACCATGGATACCATCGTGGCCAGCACCTTAAAGCTCGCTGACAGCATCCAAGCAGGAAACAGCTTTATTGGAGAAATTGCCACCAGTAGTGAAACCCTAACCACATCCACAGAAGAAATGTCCAAGGGCGTGGAAGAGCAAGCCCATCATACCTCGATCATCCACGACCAAGTGGACCACGCCAAAGAAAGCCTGCTCTCCAATCTTTCCCTGACAAAGAAGCTTCAAGAGGTCAGCGCACATACCGCCAAAGAGGTGTTAGAGAATCGGCAAAAAGTGCAGTTACTGGATGGTGAAATGTCTGCCATCCAAGTGGCCGTAGAGGCCGCTTTTCACACGGTCCAAGATTTACAGATCAAACTACAAAACATCGATCAGTATCTAGGCACCATCAATAACATTTCGGAGCAAACAAACCTGTTGGCCCTAAATGCCTCCATTGAAGCTGCGAGAGCTGGTGAGGCAGGGCGAGGTTTTTCCGTGGTGGCAGAAGAAATCAGAAAGCTTGCGGAGGAAAGTAATGACAGTGCGAAAAACATCCACGACATCATCTTTGGTATCCAAACTACCGGTAAAGAAGCTTTGGTGAAAGTTTCTTCTGGAAAATCTGGTGTGGAAAAAGGGAAAGAACTTCTTCTATCCTTTGAAGCATCCTACGTAAAGATGGACAACTCTTTCAGCGCTATGAAAGAAGATATGGGTGCTTCATACACCCTCATGGAGGGTTTTCAACGGGATTTTATCACCATCCAAGAAGGCATTTCTCAAGTGGCAGCCATATCAGAGGAACATGCTGCCACCGTGGAAGAATTGGCTTCAGTCTCAGACATCCAAAACCAGCGTGTACAAGACCTTTATGAGGTTTTGCATCACTTAAATATCCTGGGCGAAGAACTGAACATCATTCATGAGAACAACGCATAAGAAGAGCTTTGGCTCCTCCCTTCTAGGGAAGATCCAAAGCTCTTTTCTTAGGGTTTCTTTTTCAATCGATTTTCTTTCTCCAGCATAATATCAAGAATGATACGATCCGACTCCACGCCCCCTTGATTACTAAGAAGACCAAGATTCAGAATGGTGTGTTCAGCGTTTTCTTCGATGATGCCTTCTTGAGACCCAATGGCAATGCCTGAAAGGGCTAAGGTAGCAGACATGCAAGCCGCACTGGTGGAGGTGGCCACCTTTAAGGCACACCCACCCTTGGCTCCATCACAAATCATGCCCGTGATATTGCCTAGCATATTCTGAATGGCTGCTGAAACAGCTTCTTTAGACCCTTGCTGCAAATACGTGATGCCACAACTGGCTCCCGTGGCTGCAATGGTTGCTCCGCAAAGGGCCGAAAGTCTACCAAATTTTGTTTTGATATAGATGGTCATCAAGTGACTTAAGGCCACAGCACGAATCACCGCTTCCTCTCCATGGCTCATCTTTTCTCCATAAGCCACCACGGGAAGGGTAGCCGTCAACCCTTGATTGCCACTGCCTGAGTTGCTCATGACACTGAGGGAAGATCCTGCCATTCTGGCATCTGAGCCTGCTGAGGTCAGTGCCATGGCATAATTGATGGCATCATCCACTTGGCCACCACTTTTCATGGCTTCATAAAGGGTTTTTCCTACTTTCAAGCCATAGCCTTTCTTTAGCCCTTCCTCTCCGATTTCTTTGTTGATGCGTATGCTTTCTTTTACTTTATGAAGCTTTACCAGGGGTGCCGTCTCCACAAAATGGAAGATGCTGTCGATGTTCATGAAGCTATAGGCTTCTTCCTTCTCCGCCATTTTCTCCTGAAGATCAAAGACCACCACCCCATCCTCTTCAATATGGGTAATATTGGTATGACGATCTTCAATGATGACTTTGGCACTATGGTCTAAGGATTTGGCTGTCACTTCAATATACAGCTTCTTTAAGGTCTCCTTCTTTTCCACCCGAATGCGCCCTTCTTCAATCATGCGCTGGGCTTCTTCAATGTGCCCATCTTTTACCCCACAGAGGACCTCTAACTTCTTGTCGGCATCCCCTAAAGATCCCAAGGCTGCTGCCAGATTCATTCCTGCTCTCCCAGTACCTGGAATGGATACGCCCATGGCATTTTTGATGATGTTCCCACTGGCCAATACTTCTA
>DOKV01000163.1 GCA_003510765.1 Clostridiaceae bacterium
TTGGTGAGTTTTTACTGGGCTATTCCGTATATTGGGTCGTTACTTTTCATGAGAAATTTGCCTCCACGGTTTCAACGCACCAAATTTTTGTATGGTGGTATGGTGATGATCATGGCCTCCTTTATTTTCTTCATGGTCCTTAGCCGTGGAGCCACAGATTATTTGGTGGTTAATACACTTATGCTGGCAGCTTGCGGTATATTTGATTTGTTTTGGTGGAGTATTTTAGGAGAAATGCTCACCTATACAGAAGAGCCCTCGAAGGTTTTTGGCATGGGTTTATCAGCAAATGTCTTGGGTGTTTTTCTGGGAGGGATGCTAGGGGTGACCATCACAGGACTGGCCATATCTTTGGCTGAAGTGGCTGTGGTAGCGCTCACAGTGGTGTGCTTTACCCTGATTCTCTTACCACCAGTGAATAGAGAACTGTCAATGCTGCTGAAAAACCATGTGTATCTTTCTGCCTATGATACCTTAAGTACCGCGGAAAAAAGTCATGTGATCCTGAAAACCAAAACCATTGAAGAGCTCACAGCGCGAGAGAAAGAAGTCTTAGAAGAGGTGCTCTCTGGCAAGTCCAATAAGGATATCGCGAAGACTCTATTCATCAGTGAGAGTACTGTGAAAACCCATGTGCGCAATATATTCTCTAAACATGATGTGAGTAGCCGTGCGGAGCTCATCAGCACCCTTCTTAAAAATGAAAGTAGCCATAAATAAGCTTATGAAAAGTCCTCCTCGTCCTTTTGGATGAGGAGGACTTTCTTTTTTTGCCAGTCTAAGGGAGGAGGTTTTTTGCTATGCCAAAAGAATATAATGAAAGTGTAAAAGAATCTTTGCAGAAGGCTAGAAATCCTATTGTGTCCCATGGGGAAGGTGGGTAGAATGAGAGTATAGATGGAATAGTCTGAAAATGAGAAGGAGGACTTCTGATGGTTCTGAAACCGAAAAAAAAGCGCAGTGTCAGTGGGCTTCTTTTTATCGCCTCATGGATCATGCTCATCTCAGCACTACCCATGATGGTGTGGTGTTTGGATTTGGTCAACACAGCCAGTGTAGATAAGGACTATACCTATGCAGGGGTAGGAGTGTTTGCTGCTAGCATCTTGTATGTATTTTCCATGGTGACGGCCATAGCAGGACTGTCTTTTCATAACCAAGGATATCGGCTAAAGTGGTGCATCTATATGGGGGGATTTCAATTAGGAATCGCCTTGGGTCTGTTTTTTCTTTTGTGGGGCTATACGGTGGTTACGCTCCCGCCTCTATATTTCACCACTTCGGTCTATATTTTGGGTGCATCTTTGGGGAAAAGAAAATATGAAGCCTCTAGGTTCCCTTAAAATTACGACAAAGGAGGTACGGCGATGTATTGTCAAAAATGTGGGACAAAAAGAAATGGGCATGCTGCTTTTTGCGGTGCTTGCGGAGAAAGATTTCTTGAAGGGGGACGGCAACAAGAAGAGATCACGCCAAGAACGGATTCGTTTCCATCGTCCTTAGTAGGGTTTTCTTCAAGGGCCCATGATAAAGAGATATTAAGGGCTGCAGGGAAGAATAAAAAATCTGCCTTAGGCTGTGCGGTGTTCTTACTCTTGGCTTTTCCCATAGGCTTTCTTTTGGCAGGAATTTTCATGGAGTCCATGCCTCTTGACGAAGCCATGATTATCGGTGTAGGCCTAGGTCTCTTGATGTTTGTCATCAGCATCGTTAGAATTCTCTCCATGAAGAAAAACACTTGGGAAGGCACCGTAACGGACAAGACCTATAAAGACAAGACTAGGCGCGATAATTCAGACAATGTCACCTATTATCGAGAATATAAAGTAAGTCTTTTAACAACCCAAGGAAAGAAAAAAAGCATCATCGAACAAGATGCCAGACGACCCATGTATGATTATTTGCAAGTGGGAGATCGGGTGAAGTATCATCCTGCTTTTGGTACCTATGAGAAATATGACAAATCCAGAGATCGCATCATTTACTGTAACATTTGTGCCAGGGAAAATCCCATGGAAAATGAGCGATGCACAAGATGTCACAATTATTTGTTTAAGTAAGGAGGAAAAGTTATGCCGCTGATGCTCTATCCAAATTTAGTGGATGCTGTAACCTATGCTACAACCCTTTGTGAGCGGTGGGAGTTCTATAATGATCGAAGCTTTTATGACCCTTTATACCTGATGGACCTGGCCAAAGCCAATGATCAAGAGTTCATTCTAGATGAGGATGGATCCTATGTGGTGTCCGAAGAAGGCGCCATTGGCCAAAGTGATGATGGGGAAGAGATCCAGTGGCTTTTTATACCCGTCACCTTACAAGGTACCTTGCCAAACACCATCCATGAACCTGAAGTAAAAAGGTTTTGTACCCATTGTGGTGCGGATGTTCTTTCTCCAGGGAAATTTTGTGGGCAATGCGGGGGTGCCTTGTAATGGTCGGTCCATAGTGAGGGCCTCTTGTGCTACTTTTGAGAAGCGCCTTAGGGGTAATGAACCCTTCACATGGTCCATGGACGCTTAAAAATGAGGAGCGAACAAGACATGAAAAAAGAACAACATAGTGTTACGCATTTTTTGAAGATTTCTAGAGCGCTATGGAGGCAAGGAGATCTTCTATTTTGTGTTGCATACAATAGCGAGACCTTGGAGAATGAAGAGTGGGTCCATGACATGAGGGTGCTCCTTCGCCAGCTTCTCTCTTTGCTGGATTTTTACAAACCAGTATTAAAGAAGAGGATGTATATCGAAGAGCGGAAGGCTATCAAAAAACAGCTTCGTGCGTTAGGGGCTCATCGAAGTGAAGATGTGATTGTAAGAGACTATAAAAGATACCTTGAATCTACGGAGTACACCATAAACCAAGAGGAAGAAGCCTTATGCAGAGACTTTTTCAGAGGGCATCTAGGGAAAAAAGTGTCTTCAGCAAAAGATCCCTATGCCCAGCGAAAAGCCTTTTATGGAAGTGCTGCCAGGTATGATCATCAAAGAAAAAGATGGGAGAGAAAAAAAGTTCAAAGTCAAGGGGCTAGTGGAGTAGTTTTTCTACATAAAAGATTTCATGAGCTGGAAAAGAATAGACGCAAGGCTGAACAAAAGGCTTTCAGTGAGAAGGTTCAAGACATTCATGCTCTGCGTATTGCAGGGAAAGTCCTCTATTATAACCTTCTTCTCCATGAAGAGCTTCTGGCCAAGGAAGCCGAAGAATCCCTGGCATACTTGAAAATCCTCCATGATGTCACAGGGAAGATTCATGATTATGATGCCCATATAAAAATCTTTGAAAGGTACAGCCCAGAGGAAGAGGATCTCTTGGCACGAGGGAGTGCCAAAGAATATTTTCAAAGAGAGAAAAGGTGCTGGATGGATGCCTTTTTAGCCCAGCTCAGTGCTAGATAAGAAAACGCCCTGGCAACACATGGCCAGGGCGTTCTCTTTGAGGAGGAGTTTTTTTGAAAGATGGATGAGAATGATGCTATAATAGATTGGTTGAAAAGAGGGGGGGTGGCACAATGAAGCATGCTGGAATAATCATCAACAATGAAGCCTTGGCTACGGATCGCATTTATACCTATAGCATTCCAGAGTCCATGGCCTTATCCATTGGTCAAAGAGTTCGGGTATCCTTTGGTCAGGGCAATAAAAAAATTGATGGATTCGTGGTCTCGGTACAAGAAGAAACCCTAACTAAGAATATGAAACTCAAAGAAGTAGAGGCCTCTTTCCCAGAGTATTATTTTGAAGAACAAGATGTGCTCCTCATGGAAGACATGAGAAGGAAGTACTTGGCCACCTATTTAGATGTCATCAAGCTCCTGATTCCTCGAGGTATTCTTCAGGGCATGAAACATAAAACCAGTGAGAACTTATATCCGGTGATGCCCTTGTCGAAGAAGCATCACAAGAGTCCCTATATAGAGATTTATGAGGAAATTAAAAATCATCCTGGGCAGCATAAAAAAAGTGATCTATCAAAGCTTGGGTTTTCGTTAAGCTCTGTGAATACGCTCATCCGCCATGGCTATGTGGCGGTGCTCAGTGAAAAAGAGTATCGCTACAATGTAGAAGAGTACGCCCACTATGAAAAAAAAGTGCTCAATGCGGAGCAGCAGCGTGCTGTGGACACCATGGATCATCAACCAGGGGCCTATCTTCTTCATGGTATTACGGGTTCAGGAAAGACTGAAGTTTTCATGGAGCTCATACGAAGAAGCCTGCTTCGTGGAGAAGATACCATTCTTCTTCTACCAGAAATCAGTTTGACCCCCCAGATGATTGAGCGTTTCAAAGGCCGTTTTGGGAAAGACATCACCATCTTTCACTCAAGGCTCAGTGACGGAGAGCGCTATGACGAGTGGCATAGGGTTAAAAGTGGCAAGGTGAAAATTGCCATCGGTGCTCGATCAGCGCTGTTTTTACCCTTTCAGCACTTGAAACTGGTCATCATTGATGAAGAACATGAGAGTACCTACAAATCAGAAATGAGTCCCAAATATCAAGCCAAAGAAGTGGCAAAATTCAAGATGGCCCAAAGGGAAGGACGAGTGATTCTTGCTTCTGCAACGCCTTCTGTGGAAAGCTACTTTGAAGCCCAAAAAGGAGATTTGACGTTGGTATCCTTGACCCATCGAGCCACGGCAGGTGTGCTGCCAAAGATGGAAGTGGTGGATATGAGAGAGGAACTTTTGAGCGGCCATCGTAGCATCTTTTCCAGATCTCTTGTGGAGAAAATGGAAGGGGTGTTAGCAAGAAAAGAGCAGATGATTCTTTTCTTGAATCGTCGTGGATTTTCCACCTTTGTATCTTGCCGG
The DNA here is from genome assembly GCA_003510765.1 of Clostridiaceae bacterium. Taxonomy (GTDB): domain Bacteria; phylum Bacillota; class Clostridia; order Clostridiales; family Clostridiaceae; genus Proteiniclasticum. Next base: position 4,811 of record DOKV01000163.1, read on the forward strand.
TCCTGTGGGTTTGTGTTTAAGTGTGAAAGCTGTGACATCAGTATGACGTACCATAGAGACCATTCCCTCATGTGTCATCAGTGCGGGGCAAGAAAGTATATGCCCAAGGTTTGTCCCAGTTGTCAATCCAAATATATTAAGCAGTTTGGCACGGGCACAGAAAAAGTAGAAGAAGCCATCAAAGAGATGTTTCCTTCTGCCAGGGTATTGAGAATGGACAAAGATACCACCAGGCATAAAGCAGCCTATGAGCATATGTATCAAGATTTTAAAAATCAAGAGTGTGATATTTTGATTGGTACTCAAATGATCAGCAAAGGGTTGGATTTTAAAGAAGTGACCTTGGTGGGGATTTTGGCAGCGGATTTGTCTTTAAATCTTCCAGACTATCGTTCTTCTGAAAAAACCTTCCAACTCATCACCCAGGTGGCAGGAAGAGCAGGGAGAGGAGACAAACCAGGAGAAGTGGTGATTCAAACCTACAGCCCAGAACATTTTGCTGTGACTTTTGCCAAAGACCATGATTATCAAGGGTTCTTTGAGAAGGAAATTGCCATGCGTGAAGCGCTGCAAAATCCACCCTATACGAAAATTCTTCATATGGTCTTTACGTCAGAAGAAGAACCGCTTCTTCAAGAAAAAGTTCATGAAATAGGAGATGCTTTAAGAAATTATTTGAAAAGCTATGATACCATCATGGTATTAGGACCAAGTCCGTCCATGATTTCAAAAATAAAAAATCAATATCGATGGCAATTAGTGATGAAGGGAGATATTTCCCCGCTGCTTGCTCTTCGAATCAAGGAACAGGTTCATGGGTTGATGAAGTCTGTGTATAAACGGATGAAAGTGAGCTTGGATCTCAACCCCAACAGTATGATGTAATAAAAGGAGCGTAAAAAATGGCATTAAGAGAAGTACGACTGATACCAGATGGTGTTTTAAGAAAGCAGGCTAAGCCTATCAAAGAGGTGACGCCTAGAATGAAGACGTTGATCAAAGACATGTACAATACCATGGACAGTGAAGATGGCATAGGGTTAGCTGGGCCACAGGTGGGCATTTTAAAAAGAGTCTTCACCGTGGGGATTGGAGACATCCGTATGGCCTTCATCAATCCAGAAATTTTAGAAACCTCCGGCTCTTATTTGGATGTGGAAGGATGTTTGTCCATACCAGGAGAAACAGGTGTGGTGGAAAGACCAGAATACATCAAAGTGAAGGCTATGAACGAAGAAGGAAAGCCCTTTGTCATGGAAGCACAGTATCTACTAGCTCGATGCATCTTGCATGAACTGGACCACTTAGATGGGGTACTGTTTACGGATAAATTGGCTGATGTGCCGGAAGACTTTGAACCTGAAGAGCAAAGAGAAGAGCTTCTTGTGAGCTTAAGATATGTGGAGGGTGAGGCGTAATTTGAAGGTGATATTTATGGGGACGCCAGAGTTTGCCGTTCCTTCGTTAAAAGAAATCAGTGACGTTTACGAAGTGGCACTGGTGGTGACACAGCCGGACAAAGGGAAAGGACGAGGCAAGAAACTAACGCCATCACCGGTGAAAGAAGAAGCCTTAAAAAGAAACCTACCGGTGCTTCAGCCCGTGAAACTTCGAGAAGACCATGAAACCATAGACAGCATGAGGGCTCTAGCGCCAGATTTTATCATTGTGGTGGCCTATGGGCAAATTTTGAGTGAAGAAGTGCTGGCCATTCCAACCTATGGCTGCATCAACCTCCATGCGAGTCTTTTGCCAAAGCTTCGAGGCGCAGCGCCTTTGAACTTTGCGCTCATCGAAGGGCATGAGGAAACCGGAGCCACCACCATGCTCATGGACAAAGGTCTGGATACTGGGGATATGCTCCTCACAGAGAAGCTGTCCGTCCAGGAGGACATGACCGTAGAGCATCTGCACGACAGGCTCAGTGCCTTAGGTGGAGCGCTACTTCTTCGTACCATGAAAGGATTACAAGAGGGCAGCATAACCCCTGTGAAGCAAGAAAATGATGAGGCTACCTATGCACCACTGATCACCAAGGAGCTGCAAAACATTCCTTGGGAGAAGTCTGCCAAGGAAGTGCATAATTTGGTGAGAGGGTTGTCCCCAGTGCCAGGGGCGTTCTCCTATCTAGAGGGTAAAAAAATAAAAATCCTCTTCACCAAGGTGGAAGAGATGGAAGGTGGCACACCTGGAGAACTTCTGGAGGTTACCAAAGAAGGTATATTGGTGGCCACGGGACAAGGTGCGGTGAGGATTCTTTCTTTACAAGCCCCTGGGAAAAAGCCTCTTTCAGTAAAAGATTTTCTCAATGGCAATACCATACAGGCAAAAAGATTCGAGAGGAGTGATCAAGGATGCCTTTAATATACGGAATAGATTTAAGTATCATCCTACTGATTCCAGCGGTGATTCTATCATTTTATGCGCAAAATAAAATTCAAAGTGCTTACAATATCTATAGTAGAGAAGGGGTTCGAAGCGGCATGACCGGTGCAGATGTGGCGAGAATGGTTTTAGACCGCTCAGGGCTGACTCAAGTGTCTATTGAACGGGTACGAGGAAACCTCACAGACCATTATGATCCTCGTAAAAAGGTCCTTCGTTTAAGTGAAGATGTCTATGGGAGAGCCTCCATCGCCGCCGCTGGCGTAGCTGCCCATGAAGCAGGACATGCCATTCAAGATCAAGTGGATTATGGCCCTTTAAGGCTTCGAGGATTCATGGTGCCTTTTGCCTCCATAGGATCTAAGTTTTCCATGCTCATCGTCATGGGGGGGCTGATCTTTGGCTTTACAGATTTGATAGACCTGGGGATTGTTCTTTTCTCCATGGTGGTACTGTTTCAACTTATCACCTTACCAGTGGAGTTTGATGCCTCCAAAAGAGCCTTGGCTGTTCTGGGAGACTATCAGATTCTAAGTATAGATGAGGTGCCTAAAGCCAAGAAAGTCCTTGATGCAGCAGCCTTAACCTATGTGGCCGCAGCCTTTTCATCCATCATGACCCTCCTAAGACTGTTTTATCTTCGCAACCGAAGAAGGAATTAGGGTAGATGGAGATGAATGCCAGAGAACTGGCTGTAGACATCCTATCCCGGGTGCTCTATCAAGGCGCTTATTCCAACTTGGCCTTGGACCAGGGGTTTAAGAGTCAACCACTCAAAGAAGAAGATCGAGGTCTGGTGACGGAAATCGTCTATGGCACGTTGAAGCATCTACTCACCTTGGATGAACTGCTGAAACGTCATATGAGTTTACCCTTGGAAAAGGTGGAAAGACAGATTCTCTTGATCCTAAGAATATCCATTTATCAAATGAAGTATTTAGATCGGATTCCACCCTATGCAGTGATCAATGAAGCGGTAAATATGACGAAGAAAAAATCTAAGAAAGCCTCTGGCTTTGTCAATGGAGTCCTTCGTGGGTTTGTTAGAAAAGGAGAAGCACCCCATTCCTTTGAGAATGAAATGGAAGAGGCAGTCTTCACCCATTCTTTTCCCCAGTGGCTAATCACACTGTTTCAGAAACAGTATCCTGAAAATTATCAGCTGATTTTAGAAGGACTCAATGAAAGACCGGCCATGACTTTTCGTGTCAACACCTTAAAAAGCACCAGAGAAGAAGCCCTCACAAGGCTTTTGGCTTTAGGTTATGAGGCTACGGCAACGGATCTTTCCCCCTATGGCATCGAGATCATTGGCGGAAGAGGGGTTTTGTCAAACCCACTGTTCCAAGAAGGGATTTTAACGGTGCAAGATGAGAGCTCCATGCTGGTGGCCCCATTACTTGTGGATACGTCAGGTCCTTATCTAGATCTATGCGCAGCACCTGGTGGCAAAGCCACTCATTTGGTGGAACTCACCAAGGGGCTTCAGCCAGTGTATGCCTTCGACCTTTATGAAAGCAAGTTAAA
>DOKV01000180.1 GCA_003510765.1 Clostridiaceae bacterium
CGAATACCAGTATATGATTTAGGTGTCATAGTACCATCACAAACCTGACAAAAAGGTTGAGGGGGTACCGATGGTTTCAATCCATCAAAGATATTGTCCTCTTCCAATTGAACAACAATGAATCTTGGAACCCATAATGAATAACCACACTTGGTACAAATAAACTCAATCAAATCATCATTTTTAGTAAAGCCATCAAGAATGTTCATAATCAACCTCCAATAAGTTCATAATACCTACTATGAACTATTATACAAGTGGGGTCTTAGATTATCAATATAAGAGTTCTTGGAAGGGTTAAATATTTCAAGCAGTTTCATTGTGTGTCCACAAGAGCATGCCAAAGGATCAACACCAAAAGCCAAAAGGATTCTAGCACGCCAATGAGAATGTCTTTTTCTAAAGAGCCTTTTAGAATGACTCTGCAGAAGATAGAGTTTAGAATAATTGACATGCTTTTTAGCATAAAGGCCATAGTAGCGTATCATTTTAAAATGCTCGTCAGGGATATGGATAATCAGCCTTTTGATAAATTCAATAGCTGTAATCTTTTCAACAACGCGCTGACCATCCTCATGTCTTTCATAGTAGAAAGTCACAAACTCTCCATCATAATCTAAAATGCGAGATTGAGCCATGGCAGGCCTACCAGTATAACGGATAATGTATTGTATGGAGTCAGAAGACTTGGAGTTCATATTACTCTTGGCATAGACATAGAATCCATCAGTATAGGTCTTAAAAAGAAAGGTTTTCAGCTTGTAGAATTCATTTTCAAGGTGTTCATGAAGCATATGAAGCAAAGTGGCTTGCCACCTTTTTCTAAGCATATTGAAAGGGATATGTGAAACCTTGCGCCAGACAGTCCTGTTGCCAGAAGCGCCTTCAGTGACAAGCATATGAATATGAGGGTTCCACTTCAGGTCTCTACCAAAGGTATGCATTGTAGAAACCATTCCAGGCTTAAAGTCTTCAGACTTGTTAAGACTGGCAAACCAAGAGAGAATAGTATCAGAGCTGGCCTTGAAAAGGACACTAAGTAATTTTCTATCCCTCTGGAAAAAGACTCGTAGCTCCTGGAGAATAGTGAAGACAATATGTCTATGAGTACAATTGATAAGTTTGGAAGAGATTGAATCAGCTCGGTCCTGAGTATACTTGGACCCACAAGAAGTACAGAAACGACTTTTGCAGGTGAAAAAAACATGCTTAACCTTACCGCAGTGCTCGCAAAAGTAGATGGCATGACCCATTGAAGGCTCACCGCACATGAGTATCTTGTTGACATTACTGATAACTGCAGGGCGTATGGGATAACCTAGGGAGAGAAAATGCTCCCAGTGATCAGAAAAGATGTGTTTGAATTTAATTGTCTTACCGGACATATTATCACCATTTAATATATAACCAAAAATGACCGGTAAGACAACAAGGAAAGTATAAAATTTAAGAAAAAGTTAGATCATCGACGATTCTTTAACGCGTCGAAGACGCTTTTTTTACATGGATGGAGTCAGGGAAAGATCCAAGAAAGATGAGAAGACCATGAACATCTTCAGAACATATTTTTTTGATAGCATGGAAGACAAAGGGGGGATGACTTATAGAAACCGTATTATTGGTGGAAGATGAAGGACGCATCCGGGACATTATTTTGGACTATTTCACGGCCCACGGCATGGCTTGTGATGTGGCTCGAGAAGGCATAGAAGCACTGGCGTACATCAGAGATAAGGACTATGATGTGATGATTCTGGATGTGCTGATGCCTAGATTAGATGGATTTGCCCTGTGTAAGGAAATCCGCAAGAAAAGCAATGTACCCATTTTGTTTCTCACAGCCTTAGGATCAGAAGAGGATACCCTCACAGGCTATGCCTTGGGTGCCGATGATTATGTGGCGAAACCCTTCTCTTTGGCAGTGCTATTGGCCAAAACCAGAGCCCTCATACGTCGTGGACATGGTGAGGATCCATCAGGAGTCCTCACTTGTGGAGCCATTACCGTGGATACACGAGGACATCTTTGTCAGGTACTTGGCGCAGAAGTGAAACTTTCACCCAGGGAATATGAGCTCCTCCTTTGCTTTATGCGTCATAAAGGACAAGTGATGAGTCGGGAACAGCTACTGGATCAGGTCTGGGGTATGGATTTTCAGGGGGAGGACCGGGCGGTGGATGTGCGGATCAGAAGCTTGCGCTTAGCTCTAGGTGCTGCCGGAGGTCAAATCAAAACCCTGTATAGGATGGGCTACAAGTTGGAGGAGGAGTCATCATGAAAAGCATTTTTAAAAAGCATCCTAGAAGGCTCAGGCTTCGATTGCTCAGGCCTCTGGCCATAACGTTTCTACTGCTATGGGTGGGTACCATGATGCTTTTTACCAATAACCGTGTGGCAGAGATGGAAACTCGGGTGCGTATGGACAGGGGGAGTGCCCAAAGTAGCATGTACGAGTTTACCAATGAATTTCATGAAAGAAATCTAGAAAATGGCCTGGGAGTAGAGGCAAAGCACATCATGAGCCACTTTCTCAGTACTCTATCTCTAGGGCAAGTGAGCCAGATGGACGGTGGTATGGCTCTTGTGATGCGCGTACAAGAGGGCTATGCTAAAAGTCAGTTGTCCTTTGGGTGGGGCCATATAGAAGGGCCTGATGTAGGTCAAAGATGGTACCTTACCCTGGATGAAGGGCTAGATGATCAGGGACAGCTGGACCTAGCAGAGTGGATCACTCATCATCGTGACGGTTGGGACTACACCTTCTACAAAGAAGCTTCTTCAGGTCAGGAAGAGGAAGGGGGTTTTGTAAGGGTTACGGGGATTGAGCGTCCCGGGTATGAAATTTTGGTGCAGAAAATAGAGATCCTTACAAAGGAGGATACGGCAAAAACCATGGTGGAAACGGCTGTGGAAGGCCCAGGGCAAACTTGGGACTTTGCGTATCTAAAGGTAGGGAGTGTGTTACTACCCCCTTCTAGTAGCAACGGAAAAGATGGCCTGATAAATCAGGAGAGGCGGTTGTCCTCTTTTCGGGAAGCTCAGGCCATGCTGCAAAAGAAAATGGATCGTCCAGGTCAGGAGGTAGGTAATAGAGGTGGTTCTTTTAGTGGCATCATCGATGATGAGGGCGTTCTTCGAGGGATCACTACCCACGTGGACTATCTTCCAGCAGCGCTTCAAGAAGAGGGAAGCCTCTATCTAAGCTCTGCAGTGCTCACCCTCTTGGTCTTAGGGGTCCTTTCGGCCAAGCTGTCTAAAGAAGTGTCTTTGCCTGTGGAAGCGCTTGCTAAGAATGTGAAAGAGGGGCGAAGCCTTGTAGATGGGCCCATTTTGGAGCTCAATACCCTTGGGGTGGCTTTTCTGCAAGCCAAAAAACGCCTGGAGGAGGAGCTGGAAAGGGAACGCACCTTCACCCGCTCGGCTGCCCATGAACTGAAAACGCCCTTGGCCATTCT
>DOKV01000017.1 GCA_003510765.1 Clostridiaceae bacterium
TAGCCATGAGAGGTTCAAGGATAAGAAAAACATCTATTTGGTATTTACCAAAACAGGCACTTGGCTCTCCAGAGTCATTGCCACTTTTTCAGACATGAAATACGTCCATGCGTCCATCAGTTTTGATGACAGCTTTACAAAGATGTATTCTTTTGGTCGTAAAAACCCCAACAATCCATTCTCCGGGGGTTTTGTAGAAGAAAATTTAAAGGCAGGCGTCTATGAACGGTTCACCGATGCCAGGTGTCTCATCTATAAGGTTCGGGTAACCCCCTTACAGTATGACTCCTTGAAACACGAACTATTAAGATTCCAAAGTGATGCAGACAAGTATCATTACAATCTCTTGGGTCTTGTGGGTGCAAAGTTTGGCATCTCCGTCAAGAGAAAGCACCACTATTTTTGTTCCCAGTTTGTATCAGAGCTTCTTATCATGAGTAAGGTCTATGACATTGACAAAGAACCCGAGCTCATCGCCCCCAATGATTTGTATAGCATGGAGAACCTAGAACTACTCTATGAAGGATTCATCAGTCAGTTCCAACCCCAAGTCCTCCCCATGGATCTCCCTCTCAAAAGACCAGCCATTATTTAATTTAATTTTTCATTCCTTATTTTTTAACTCCTTGTATAGAAGAAAGCCCTCCTTCATGGGCATCCAAAAGAGCCTCCTTTCAGCTACTTCGCTGAGAGGAGGCTCTACTCATTGGTCTTTTTATGAGAATTCTAGAGCTTTACTGTCCACTCATAAGGATCCTCAATTTTTCCCCATTGGATGCCTGTTAAGCCATCATAAAGCTTTTGGGTCACTTCTCCAATGTTTCCGGTGCCCACCACAAGGGTTTCTCCCTTATACGTAAGCTGTCCCACTGGCGAAACCACTGCAGCGGTACCTGTACCCCAAGCTTCTTCCAGCTTGCCAGCTTTTGCTGCTGCCACCAGTTCTTCTACACTGATTTGGCGCTCTTCCACGTCATAGCCCCAAGATTTGATCAGTGCTAAACTAGACTTTCTTGTGATCCCTGGAAGAACAGAACCATTTAAGGCTGGGGTCACTACTTTGCCATCGATTTTGAACATGATGTTCATGGCGCCCACTTCTTCAATGTACTTTCTTTCCACACCATCTAGCCATAATACCTGGGCAAAGCCTTGCTCCGCTGCTCTTTTAGAAGCTCTAATAGATGCCGCATAGTTTCCACCACACTTGGCAAAACCTGTGCCCCCACGCACAGCGCGCACATCTTCATCTTCGATGAGGATCTTGATGGGATTGATGCCTTCTGGGTAGTAGTTGCCCACAGGACAAGTCAATATACAGAACAGGTAGCTATCAGATGCCTGAACTCCAAGACCCACATCTGTGGCAATCATAAAGGGTCTGATGTAGAGGGACGCCCCCTTTTCATGAGGTACCCAATCCTTATCCACTTCCACCAGTCTTCTTAAGGCTTCCATGAACATATCTTCATCCATGGCAGGCATGCTGACACGAGCGCCAGAAGCGGCCATTCTACGAATGTTCTCAAAGGGTCTGAAGAACTGGACTTCCCCATCTTCTCTTCTATAAGCTTTCATACCTTCAAAAATTTCTTGGGCATAATGGAACACCATGGCCCCCATGTCCATGGGAATGGGCTCATGAGGTACAATTCTTGCATCATGCCATCCATCCTTACTGTTGTACTCCATTAAAAACATGTGATCGGAGAAGGTCTTCCCGAATCTCACCTTGCTCATATCCTTTGGAATTTCTCTTTTGTCTTCTCTTAGCGTAATCTTAATGTCTTGAATCACAAACAACACCCCTTTTACTGTTTCTTTGTTTTATTATACCCCATTAAGGAAGATGTTCAATAAAGGGACCTTTGTCATGGCCTCAACGAAAACATTATCATCATAAGGAAAGGACTCTTTTCTTATCTGATTCACAAAGATTTTTCCTTCGTACTATGAATTTTTCGCTGATTCTTTCTCCGGGATAAAGAATTGCTATATCTGTATTTTTATGCCAAGATATCCTTTTCATTGTTAAAACTTATACAGAAATTCCTGGAGTTTCTATCAATATACTAAAGCCTTCTAGGAATTATTTATCCTTAGGCCCTAAGAATCTTTCTTCTTGGCAAAAAAGAGGTATCCTTCCGCCATGACAAACAAGAAGAGACATACACCTACACTAAGGATGATCAAGGGATAGGCTCTTTGAAAACCTTCTTCCGAAACATGTTTTAAGAGGATGCCTCCATAAGCCCAAAGGAAGACTAGGCCATAGGCCATGTCTTTCTGAGAAAACATCGTGAGGATGCCAATGGCTGCCCCCACAAATAGGATGAGCACCATCCAGAAGGTTTCTGATATGCCAAAGCCCTCCCAGCCAATGGATACCAAAAAGATGGTGACATTGGCGATGGTGGCCACGGTGATCCATCCAAAGTAAATGCTAAAAGGAAGCCTTATGAAAAACTTTTCTCGAAGGTTTAAGACAGCCTTCTTGGTGTCTTTATTGATGAACAGAAGGCAAAGAAGAATCACCCCCATGAATACAAGAGACAGTGGCATCTTCTCATAATGCCAAGCAAAAATCCAAGCACTGTTGGCCAAGGAAGAGACAGCAAACAAGATGCCAATTCTTGTGAGTAGCCTTTTGTTCCCATCCCGAGCCCCACCCTTTAAAATGCCCAGTTGATAGAGGACATAAAGTCCTAGGAGAAGATAAATAAGCCCCCAAATGCTGAAGGTTACTCCTGCAGGGGCAAATAGATTGGGATAGCCATCGGAGATCTCTCCTGTGTTTTTACCCCCCAAGGGCAGGGCATTGGCCAGGGCGTTTAATGTGAGCATAAGAAGATAGGTTACGGTCACCACGATTCTTACAGATACTGTCGGTGTTTTTTCATTCATCATTCTTCCCCTCTTTCCATTTGTTGATATCTCTAGCATACCTTATAATATCCTCCTTGAATTGGCGCCTTCTAAGGATTCACAGATTGTTCAAGCTTCACCAAAAGGATCTTCCCAGGGCTGTTCTAGAGGAGACATCACTTGTCAGAAAAAAACACCTCTTCTTACCTTTTCACGGAAAAAGGTAGGAAGAGGTGTTCCTTCATGGGTTGATTTTTATAGGATCTTTTCAATGAAAAGCTTTGTGAGTTCTGGGTCAAACTGCGTCCCCGCATATTTTCGAAGCTCCAAGATGGCCTCTTCTTTAGACATGGGCTGCCTGTAACTATGTTTCCCTGTCATGGTCTCGTAGGCATCGGCGATGGCGATGATGCGTGACGCTTCAGGGATGTCCTTCCCTTTGATGTTTTGGGGATAGCCTGTGCCATTCCACCATTCATGGTGGCTCAGGACAATCTCTGCCAAATGCTTATAATCGTCCACTTCTTTCAGAAGTTGATACCCAATCTCTGCATGTTTACGCACTTGTGTAAGTTCTTTGTCAGACAACTTCCCCATGCGATGAAGGAGTTCTTTGGGCACCATAACTTTCCCAATATCGTGGAATTTTCCAGCGGTATAGACCTTTTCCATTTGCTTTTCATCATAGCCCAATGCTTGGGCAAACTTTGACGACAATGTAGCCACCGCTTGGGAATGTAAGGTAACCTCTGGATGAGTACGACCCAGTTTATGAACGAGCTTTTCCATGGTGCGTTTTTTTACGGTTTTACCATAGCGAAGCTTATTTCGATACATGTTGTTGTCTGCTTCTGTGAAGAGCTCTTCAAAATGATCCTCAGAAGATCTCATGACAGAATACCCTATGGCCAGGGACACTTGCAGTGAATCCACATGGGTTTTTGAAGCCACAGAGACGATGCGATCCTTTAAGGCTTTGGCTTGGGCCCGATCGCTGTTGGGCAGGAGTAGTACAAACTCATCCCCACCAGTTCTACACACGATGTCTCCGACCCTTGTGACTTCCTTACAGATACCAGCCACCGTCCTTAGGAGCTCATCTCCCGTGGAATGCCCAAAGGCATCATTGGTGAGTTTTAAGCCGTTGACGTCCACCACCATGATGGTCAGTGGCATACTAAGTTTATCATCCAGGTTTTTGATGAAATCATTAAGATAGCGCCTATTATAAAGTCCTGTTAAGGCATCTCGATAACTAAGATCTTCAATGTTCTTCATTTCCTCACGACGTTTGGTCACATCCTTGAACATGACCACAGCGCCAATGGTTGAATTGTTGCTCCCCGAAATGGGGGATGCGGTGAGTTCCACAAAGACTTCACTGCAATCTTTAGAAATGAGCTTATGGTCTTCTGAAAGCTCAATGGTTTCATTTTTCTTCATGGTTTCCAGGGCGATGTTGATGGTGCGATAGCCCTTTTTATCCGTGATGTTTAACACGTCTTCCAGGTATTTCCCTGTGGCTTCTTCTTGTACCCACCCGGTTAAGTACTCTGCCATGTTGTTCATGATCACCACTTTGCCTTCGTCATCGGTGGAAATCACCGCATCTGCAGCAGAGTGGATGGTGTTTTTAAAGAGGTCTTTTTCAATGAGGAAGAAACTTTCCAGTTGTTTTCTCTCGGTGATGTCTCGTATGAAGTTGATGAAGATGGTTTTGTCGTCTTCCAGCACCGACACAGAGATTTCCACATCAAATGCACTGCCATCTTTTCGCCGATGACGAGACTCAAAAAGAGCAGAGCCTTCTTTTAGAATATGCTCAGTTCTCCTTTTCACCGCTTCTTCGTCTTCAGCGATGGTATGAAGGAACACCGAAGTGCCAATGATTTCTTCTCTACTATACCCCGACATTCTGCAGTAGGCTTCGTTGACATCGGTGATGATGAGGTCTTGGTCCACGGCGTAATAGCCATCTTTGGCTGTTTCAAGCACCTTTTGTAAGAAGCGCTCTCTGGATTTTCTTTCTTTTTCCGCACGTACTTCGCTGGTGATGTCTCTTTGGTTCCCAAAGATCCCCAGCACTTGTCCGTAGCTATCATAAAGGCAGGTGTAATCACTGGAGATGTAGATGTGTTTTCCGTTTTTACGCTCTTTTTTCACCACCATTTGATGGTTGCCGTGATTTAAAAGTTCGATCCAATGGTCTTTGCCTTCTTCTAGGTCTGTGAAGACTTCCTTCACAATGGCATCTTCTAAAAGAGCGTCTTCTGAAATGTTGTACAAACTCACCATGGCAGGGTTGATCCGCTGCATCCTAAGTCCCTTATAAATCTTCACCAAAGCTTCTTCTTGACCCTCGCCCATGACCCACTTCACAGGTTCATCCAGCATCATGAAAAATTTTCCACTGATGGACTGGGTAAAGTAGATGTTCAGCATTCGTTCATTCTCTGCCAGCTTTTCTTCCGCGAGCTTTCGCTCGGTGATGTCTCGACTAATCCCTAGAACCCCCATGAGGGTGTTATGAGGACCAAAATAAGGCGTTTTTAGTGTTTCCACGAAGCTTCTTGAGCCATCTACTTTATAGACCCATTCTTCGTTCTTTCTCGGAGTCAAATCTCTAAAGATTTGCTCATCCTTACTTAAGAACAAATCCGCCACATCTTTGGCATACAAGTCATAGTCACTGTGCCCAATGATTTGATTTTTGGTTAAGCCCGTAAACTCTGCAAAATTCTTATTACACCCTCTATAAATCCCATGAATGTCTTTGAAAAAGACCAAATCATAGATGGAGTCTAAAAATCGATTGATGGGGCTTCCCAAATCTTCTAGCCCAGCAATCATATTCCCATCGTAGGGCGTAACAGTACCTTTAGAAAGTTCTTTCTTTAAGGCAGGCATATTTTCATGGATGTTGATGTTATAGGATCCATCAATTACAGCTAGGGTCTTATAAAACTCTGTGGTCCCGATGATGGTTCCTTCTGAGTCTCTAGCCAAGGTGATGGTCCCAGTGAGCATGACCACTTCCCCTGAGGCTTTCACAAAGGAAAGGCTCCGATCTCCTGCCGGGGCATGCCCCTTTTGAATCTCCCCTAGAATGCTTTCATAGGTTTTTTGAGAGTCCCAGTGCAGCAAAGACCATATGGTTTTTCTCTTGAGTTCTTCTTCCTTGTACCCTAAAGCTTCTCTTAGGGTTTCATTGAAATACAAGAGATCTCCAGCAAGACTAATAGACTGAATCATCGTGCTCGAATAATTCAGCATCTCATGCCAAGTAGGCTTTTCCTGATATGTATGATTTTCCATGCCATCCTCCTGGTATTTCTCCCTAACAAGACTTTTTTTATTCTACACCAATGCATAATCACTGTAATCGTTCATCATATAATTATAAACCAGTAAGATGTAGACTTCAACTATAATACCTTTATCAGAAGTACTTTTTCATTGATTTTTCGTGAATTGTTATACTTTTCTAAAAATATAACCGAATTATTGTTTCCCCGAAATACATAATCAATGATTTGTCCAAAATTTTACCCTTTGTTATACCTTCTAACGTAAGCGGTCAATAATGCACCGTATGGTAGACCTAG
>DOKV01000220.1 GCA_003510765.1 Clostridiaceae bacterium
GTTTATGCAATGTAAACCTTTTTATTCATCTGATTCTAGAATAACAAATTAATGGGGTTTTTGTAACCCCCCTGTGTACATATCTGGTCTATCTTCCACGAGACATAGAGTTTTTTTGAGATTTTTTCAAATCGTCCCATGATGAAAACATTCACGGAAAGAACAGAATCTTTTAAAAAAATCGACATGTCTCTTCTGCATTTTTCCTATACAATAAAACCAAGAGACTGCGAAAGGAGACACCCATGGAAATTTCACAAGTCATCAACTTTTTCATGACCTTAGATTCGCACATCGTTGAGCTGATCGATACCGTAGGCATTGGCGCTTACCTGATCCTCTTTTTCATCATCTTTTTAGAAACCGGTACAGTGGTTTTAGCCATTTTACCCGGAGACTCTTTGCTGGTAGGCGCAGGGGCCTTCGCCTCATCTGGAGAACTCAATGTGGTGGCGCTGCTCATTGGCTTTTATATGGCCACACTTCTTGGAGACATGCTCAACTTTAAAATAGGGAAGTACTTGGGGGCTAAGTATCATAAGAGTCGGTATGAAGACCGGTCCTTTTTAAAATTCATCAACAAAGAGAACTTTGAAAAAGTCCACAACTTTTTTACCCATAAAGGAAAACGAGCCTTTCTCGTGTCAAGATTTGTCCCCGTGGCCAGGACCCTCATGCCCTTTGTGGCAGGGTTTACCAACGTGAATTTCCTAGACATCTCCTTTTTCTTATTTGTCGGAAACGCCATTTGGACCAGCATTTATGTCATGATCGGCTATTTTGTCGGCAATATGGATTTTCTCCAAGGACAGTTTTTCTATCTGATGCTGATCATCTTTGTCATCTCCATGACGCCAGCTACTTTTTTCTTCTTAAAAAGTAAACTCACCAAGAAGAAGTCTTCTCTTTCTTAAGAAGTCCTTCCACCTTAGCCTATAGATTGAAATGAATAGAGAAATAGCGTAAGCCAAGAGAGATTTCTAAGAATTCTTCTTGGCTTACGCTATGTATTAGATCGGCAGTGCACCTTCGACACTAGTTCTCTATAGAGATCCAGTTTTTCATGTGCTCAATCAGCCCCTCCTTTTCGGTCTCCTCCAAAAAACACGTTTCATCCAAACTCATGGTTTGCCATGGATTCTTACAGATTCTTCGAAAAAAGCACCGGGAAGTATATCTCTCGGTGCTTTTTAGTCCTTGGATTCTATTATCTTAGAACCGTGTCTGCCAGTGTAGGCACATGATCAAATTGGATAGTTTCTCCGTCTAAGGTGATTTTCACCCCGTCAATCCATAGGCCGCCATATTCTCGTTGTAAAAAGGTCTCAAGGAGTGCTGTCTCTGTCATCTGACCTCCTGTGGAGCCTTGGAAATAATCGAAAATCCAGCTTTTTTCCCCCACAGCGCCAGATCCTTCTTTCAGATCTACATGTAGAATGTCTTTCCCATCCACTGTAGTAATATCTAGAATGTCCATGGAGAGCCCCACAAAAACTTCTGCACTTAAAGCATCCCCAAGCATTTGCATCTTGTTTAGTAGTGGTTCGTCGGTTTTTACCACCACGCTAAAGACTTGGGTCATGGTGCCATCTTCTTCTGCACCAAATACAGGGAGTTCTTCTTCCTCTTCCACAATGATTTCATCATTGGGGCCAGCAGCTTTCAGCTCTGCAATTTCAATTTTTAAAGCTTCGTTCTCTTCTTTTAAGGCTAAGTTGTCTGCTTCTAGCTCCTCCACCTTCTCTTCAAGAGTCGCGATGAGTTCATCTTTACTATCTGCATCCGCACCAGCTGTTCCATTTTTAGTATTGCCACAGGCCACAAATAGTGCCATGGACAGTAGGACTGCCGTTAGGGTGATCCATTTTATCTGTTTTTTCATTTCTCTGTTCCTCCTTCTCGTTGTCTAACTTGGTATGTCCATTATACCAAAAAGAAACCCTCATGGAGATGACAAAGTGTTTAATTCACAGAAGCTCCTCATTTTTTTAGCCTTCTTCCTTTGATGGATTTTGGATTCTTAAGCTTTTTGTAACATTTTGTGTGATATAATAGGGCAAAATGAATGAAAGAGGTACAGTTTATGGATCCAGTTGCATTTTACGTATTTGGCACCCCAGTAATGTGGTATGGTGTACTCATTACCTTGGGCGTATTAGCGGCCTTTGTCGCTACCTACATCAACACAAAAAGAAGTCAAGGAACCATCAGTTTTGATGACATCACCGACGCCTTTCTTTACGCCTTCCCTTTGGCCCTGGTTGGCGCGAGAGTCTATTATGTGGTTTTTGAGCTTGACCAGTATAACTCCTTTAGCGAAATGCTTGACTTTAGAAACGGTGGTCTTGCCATCCATGGTGGCCTCATCGGCGCAGCCATTGGGGTGCTCATCTATAAGTTCATCAAGAAAAAATCCACCACCACAATCCTTGATATGGCCGATGCCGCAGCACCCTCCATCATCCTTGCCCAAGCCATTGGTCGATGGGGAAACTTTATGAATCAAGAAGCCCATGGAGGACCTGTCACCGAAGCCTTCATCTCTCGATTCCCTGCTTTCATCCAAGAAGGCATGTACATCGGTGGCACCTATTATCATCCTACATTCTTATACGAATCCATTTGGAATGTACTCATGTTCATCGTCCTGATGATCTGGTTTGGCAAACGAAAAGAGCGGGAACATGGTGTCATCTTGTATGCCTACATGATCCTATACTCCATTGGTCGATTCTTCATTGAAGGTCTTCGAACCGATAGCCTCATGTTTCTTGGCATGAGACAAGCACAGCTCATCTCCGTGGCGGCCATTTTGTTTGGTATCGTGATGATCTATCTCACCAAGAAAAAGGCACAAACGAAGATATAAAAACATATGCAAGGGCTCAGTGTACTGGGTCCTTTTCCAATGCCCTAGCTTATTCAAAGATTATTACAAAAATGTCTATAAATTTTTCCTATGATAGACGTATAGAACTACCTAGGAAAAATAAAACCATCCAGATATCAACCATCCCTACGCAGCCCATAAATGCATTGTATCGTTATCAACAGAATTTTTCTTTCAACCTCATTAAATCACAAACCTATACCTTACTTAAAACACACCCATTCAATCCCACGGGAGTAGATCGATGAGCACATGGAAAACCCAACCAAGTACACCTCTCCAACAAAAAAAGATTATGAAGCTCATGAAAACCTATGAGCGCTATACCTTGACTTTCCCCTTGGAGAAGCTCACCAAGGGACAGGCCCATTATCTCATTGAGTCTCTTCAAGGACACAACCTAGAAAAACTCCTTGAGAAAAACGTTCTTCGCCTCCTTGAAGAAGAGCCATACACAGTGGCCATGCCCCAAGAAACTTCCTCTCCTGTGATCTATAGAATTTCTGGGGGTGAGGATCTTTATGCCTATTCCCGTTTTAGAACGGAGGTGAAAGGACATCTGTTAGATTATAAAACCGTAGGGTTTCATATCCTCTATCAGATCATTCAAGTAGAGCACGCCCTCAGTCAAGAAACTATGGACAAGTATCCTCTTCTCATCGAAAAACTCCAAAAGGGCCCTTGAGATTCCAAGGCTTTGAATGCCATGACCCATGTTCTCTCTCCTAGGTATCCTTTTCCATGTGCTTCGTTCCTTGTTTCCAGCTCTTTCCCCTCATTGACTTGACCTTTGTATTATATTACAATAACCTTTGTACAAGCCTTCATAGTTAAATGGATATAACAAGCCCCTCCTAAGGGCTAGTTGTGGGTTCGATTCCCGCTGAGGGTACCATTAATAT
>DOKV01000175.1 GCA_003510765.1 Clostridiaceae bacterium
AAAGATCTGCTAAACTTGGCCTATTTTGATGAAGACACAGAGCTCCCCAATCAGCTGTATTTAAAAGAGATTCTATCAGAGAAGACCTTCGGTGAAGATCAAGTGAACCGTGCGCTGATTTTGGTGCAATCAGTAGACTATAGAAATGTACATCAAGAATATGGCCATGAGCATTTGAAAGATTTGATGACAATTGTTCTTCGTAGAATCATAGAAGAAACACATTTCCAGGTGCATGTTTTTAGTTATACCCGGGAAAGATTCCTACTATTTGTGGAAGGGTATGAAAATAAAGATCAGTTGGTGAACCTTGTAAAAGGCATCACCAAGGTGGTGGAACTGCCTGTGCGTACCAACCATGGCATCGATGTATTGAAGGTTCGATTTGGTATCACCGAAATTCCAAGAAAAGACACAGACATCGTTTTTGAGCGACTGGTGAAGGAAGCCTCCGTGGCTATGGCCACCTTGAGTCCCTCGGACAAAGTAAACCATGCTTTCTTCTCTGAAGCATCGGGAAGGAAGCTACAATTGGAAGAGGTGGTGGAGCAAGAACTTCGTAGTGTCATTGAAGATGATTACATCAATTCCTTTTACTTGGTTTTTCAACCCATGGTGTCCATGGAAACAGGGGAAATCGTTGCTTTCGAAGCGTTGGCAAGGTTTGTTTCCAAGAAGTACGGGGAGATTCCCCCGGTGAAGTTCATTGAAATCGCCGAAAAAAAGAATCTGATTTTGCCCCTTGGCAAAATTATTCTATCCAAAGCTTGCCGCTACGCAAAGAAGTTAAAGGACAAAGGATACGGGCATATCCGGGTGTCTGTGAACTTATCGGGTCTTCAAATCCTTAGTGAAGAGTTTTTGGAGGAAACCTTTAGAACCCTGAAGCGGGAACAGGTGGATGGACATAGCCTGATTTTTGAAATCAGTGAGAATTCTTTGATGGATCATGTGGAAACCTTGAACAAGAAACTCCGAATTCTTCGGGAGAAGGGGATTTTGGTTTCGCTGGATAACTTTGGTGTGGGTTCATCGTCTCTGCATCGTTTAAAAGGCTTGAAAGTGGATATGCTGAAAATTGACAAGGTGTTCATTGAACCCTTAGCAACGGGAGACCCTTCTACCCTCATCACCAAAGACATCATCAACATGGCCCATGGCATGGGGCTCAAGGTGGTGGCAGAAGGGATTGAGATGGAAGGGCAGCTGGATTATTTGGCCAAGCATCAATGTGATATGATTCAAGGATACTTTTTAAGCGAACCATTAGAAGCGGAAGAGGCCAATCTTCTGCTCATAGCCAATCCTTACACCCAATGGCCAAAAGTCATGGAAAAAAGAGATACCTTTAAGGAAAGACATGTAGATGGGCCCTATGAGTTTTATTAGGTGGGGACACAGGAGTGAAATCTATGTGGCGCAAATAAAGGCCAGTAATGATGGTGAGAATAATAGTGATGGGCATCCATAGAGATGACATCACTATTATTTAATGTGATTTGAGTACTATATTTGTCGAAAGATTTTTCTACTGTAATATTTTACGGGACTTTCAAGCAGATTTATGGAAGATTTGCAGACAGAGTTTCCTGATGCTTTGCAAAGGAAAACCTATAAAGAAATTTCTGTTAATCCTGAAAATTCAATGGTATAATGGACATATGAAATTCTAACAAGAAGAATAAATAACCATTAGAGGAAACCTAGACGGAACAGCATGTTCTATTCTAAAATTAGACAATTGTGGCAATAGATATAGCATGAAGTAAATATATGCAGGCTTTCTAAAGAAAATGTCGAATATTAATCTATATGAAGTGAATGAAACAGATGATAAGCAAGAAAGTTTAATGGTCAAAAAATGGATGAACTGGAGGATGTCATGCAGCTTTGGATTCAAATTTATACATTCATCGTGGGAGCGCTCATTGGATCCTTTTTAAATGTGGTGGTGTATCGGGTGCCTAGAGAGGAATCTATTAGTTTTCCGCCATCCCATTGCCCGCATTGCCAGTATCGGCTAAAGGTTTATGATTTGGTGCCCATGTTTAGTTATCTTATTTTAAAGGGCAGGTGTAGAAACTGTGGAGAAAAAATTTCTTTACGGTACCCTATTGTGGAGGCGGTGTCAGGATTCTTGTTTCTTTTCACACTCCTTACCTTTGGACTCACCTGGCAAACCCTTCAGTATGTAGCCATTTTATCCATCCTCCTGGCGATTTTTCTCATTGATTATGATCATATGATCATTCCCGATGGATTGAACCTTGGCGTTCTTCTGGTGGCTATTGTAGGCTTCGTCCTTTCCGTATTCCTGGAGGGCACCCCTTGGGGCGCTATTTTGGATCCAGTGCTGGGGCTGCTCCTTGGGGGAGGTTTGTTTCTATTCATTGCTGTGGTTACCCATGGGGCCATGGGAGGTGGAGACATTAAGCTCATGGGCGCTTTAGGCTTTCTCTTTGGCGTGATGGATACGCTGATGTTGATCTTCTTTTCCTTTACGCTGGGAGGACTTCTCTCGGTACTACTCATCGCTTTAAAAATCAAAAA
>DOKV01000029.1 GCA_003510765.1 Clostridiaceae bacterium
TTCTTTGATTTCACAAAATTTGATAGTATAATGGTCGGTAGAGTAAAAAAGAGAGAAACATGTGAGGATAGAAATGGAACAGGATAAAGAATTGAAACTGGTGAAAAAAAACGGAAATGAAATCCGTCATATGGAAAATCCATCCTTTGAGGTGATGATGGAAGCGGTGAAGAAGACGCCTTCTTCCATTCAGCACATTAAAAAGCCTCCCATGGCCGTGATGAAAACTGCGGTGATGGGCGGATGGAACAGCCTACGGTTTATCAAAGATGCGCCTTATGAGGTGCAGCTGGCAGCGGTGAAAAATAAAGGGTGGGCCATACAGTACATCAAAGAGCAATCTTTGGAATTGCAGCTTGAGGCGGTTCATAGAGACTTTGATGCCATACAGTATATCCAAAACCCAGCCTGTAGCGTACAGGTGGCAGCGGTGAAGACTTTTTGGAGCGCCCTAAAATTCGTGAAGAACCCTTGCCTTGAAGCGAAAATCTTGGCGGTGGAAAAAAGTGAGCAAGCCATCACCTATGTCAGCGACTATACAGAGGAAGAGCTTCGGCTTTTTTTGCTGGCCAACGTGAAAATCGTCAAATACATCTATGATTCCTTGGATATAGCGGTGCTTTATGAAGTGCTGGAAGAGAAGTTTCAACGAGAAGACGTCTCTAAAACCTATATCAAGGACTTCATGGAATTGCAGATCTTAGACATCAACAAAGTGAATTTCATCAGAGATCATGGATCTAGAGTCACCAAACAAACGCTCATAGATTATGTACTGAGTAGATAGGAGAATGAACCATGAATTATAAAGAAACAATAGACGCCGTGGAGCTGTCTCTGTTATCTTCTGCGGTGCCTTTGGTCATCGGAGAGAGCGGTATTGGGAAGACATCCCTCATGAAAGATTTTGCCAGGAGTCATGAACTCTATCTTGTGAACATCGATGCCAATCTCTTAAAAGAAGGAGAAATCGGTGGGCTCCCCATGGTGGTGGGTGGAAAGACTTATTATGCCACCCACCATAAGCTTAATGAGATTGATGCTTGGCTGGAAAACAACCCTGGTAAAGTACTGCTGTTCATCGATGAAATCAATCGCTGTGATCATAGTGTTCAGCAAGAACTTATGAATCTCATTTTGAATCGAGAAATCAATGGCTATAAGTTGTCCAAAAGGGTGCTGGTTACAGCGGCCATGAATCCCACCAGTAAAATGGATGATTATCGAGAGACGGATTACCAAGTGGTGGATATGGACCCTGCCCAAGAAGACCGATTCATCTGGCTGTACATGGATTCTGACCCTAAGGAATGGATCCGATGGGGGATGGAGGAAGGTGACATTGCTGAGCCAGTGGTGCAGTTCATTTCGAACTTTAGAGAGTATCTAAATTACAGCAGTGAAGAAGAATACATCAAGGCCACCCCAAGAAGCTGGGAGCGGGTATCTAGAGCCTTGAAGGTCTTTGAGGCGAGAAGCTATGAGGAGAAAACCCTCTACCACTTGGTCAAAGGGAATGTGGGTACAAAGCTTGCCCAAGAGTTCATGACCTTTTTAGAGGACAATAAAAACCCCTTGATTTCTCCGGAGGACCTATACGAGATGAATGTATTGACCCAGTTTGTTCGGGATGAAATAGCTGAGGCTAGTCATTCAAGGCTTTATATTTTGGCGAAAAATATGGTGATGAAGCTTCGGGAAAGACTGCACCCAGCTTCTTGTGATCGGTTCTCAGAGGTCTTAAATCTCATGCCTAAGGATCTTAGGATCTCTGTGATGAAGGAGCTAAAAAGTGATTATGGTGAGGTCTATCCCCATTTGCTGGAGTCCGATGTATTTATAGAGGGGTTCTTTGATTGTTATGGTAGATCTTAATTTTAACAAAGAATTTATAGAAAAAGACTTACTCATGGAGAAGCGTAGGGCGCTGCTTCTAGACCTACAGGTCTATATGGAACAGGGGACCTTAAAAAAAGGTTTCAGTCGAGGATTTTTTCAGTACCTCAACGAGCTTTCCTTTAAAATGCTCCAGGGAGGAGAGGATTACTATGCCCTTTTTTTAGGGGATACCCTAAGAGAAATTGATTTTAATCTGCCCTTTCCCACAGCAACCCTATTAAAGGGGAGTAAGATTCATTTCCTCTTTAATCCAGTGACCTTTCTTTTCCTAGAAGAAAGAGAAGCGGTGGCCATGATCAAACATGAAATCTTACATATTCTCCTAAAGCACCACGGGCGGGAGCGGATCCTCAAAAATACCTATAGAAAGCTGGCCATCAACTTGGCCATGGATATTGCGGTAAATCAGTACATCAACCACCTACCCTCTTTTGTGGAACGGATCAGCAGCGTCAATATGCGCTTTGATCTAAACTTAAAGACCAATGAGACCTTAGAGTTTTACACAGAAGAAATTCATCAAGCCATCTTAGCGCAGCCCAAGGCTGTGGAGGAGCTTCTTGACCAAGGCAAGGTCAACTATGAGGAAGTCCATGACCGCTGGGTCGAATCGGAAGAGGAAGACAGCGATGAAGTTCAAGATAAACTGAAATCCACCCTGCTTCTGGCCGGGCGAAATGGCATTCCTGATGAGATATTGAGGATTGTCAGAGGACAGCTAAAAGGCGATATTCCTTGGACCGCAGTGCTGAAAAAAGCCATGCGCACCTTACCCAAAGGGAAAAAGAAGACCGTCACCAGAGTCAATAGGCGTCAGCCAGAGAGGCTGGATCTTCGCGGAGAGCTTCGAAATCATGTACCAGACATCACCGTGGCCATAGATATTTCAGGGAGCATTGGTGATGCCTCCATGAATGAGTTTTTGAAAGAGATTTTGACCCTGAGTAGAGCCTATAGCGAATCCATCCGGATTCTAGAATGTGACAATGAGGTGCGCAGAGACTACAAAATTCGGAGCCTTCAAGATATGAAGCCCCTCTTGAAAAGACGTGGGGGTACGAAATTTTCGCCAGTCTTTGAGCATATACGGCAGGAGAATCTTCGCCAAACCCTACTCATTTATTTCACCGATGGGTTAGGAGAAGAAAAGCTGGGCCTTAGGCCCATGCACCATAAAACCATTTGGGTGGTGAAGGGGGAGAGGCTCTCCTTGAAAGAACCCCATGGAGAAGTGGTGTACTTAAAGGGCAAGAAGGAAGAGAAAGAGGCCGTTTCAGGTATTCAGGTGATGCGAGCCCTTCTTCACGATTGGGCAAGATAGAAAGAGCAATGGAAGCTTGTGAAAGTGTTCCTTAGAAAATGCATCTCCTTAGGATATATAAAGAAGCGTTGAATAGGATAGAAAAAATAGTCCCCTGGCATCTTCTAGCGAAGAATGCAGGGGACTTAGTTTTTGTTTAGGATTTAGCCACAGCTGCTGCAAGTACCACAGTCAGAGTCTACAACCTTATTGGGACGAAGGACCATGCCTTGACCCATATTTTCCTCCGTGGAGAGTATTTGGAAACCTTCGAATTCTTCATAGAGCTTTTCATCAATGAAAAAGGTTAAATCTTTGATGGTAATTTCCAGGTCTTCCTCTTTTTTGCTGTCTACCATGAGGCCAAATCTTGGACCGCTACAGGCATAACCAGCTAATGTAATACGAATTTCATTCTTTTCTACCTGGTTGGTTCTCAAGAAATTTAGGAACTCTTCATAAGCGCCATCGCTCATGCTCACTAAGTTTTGCTTCAATGTTTCCATAGCTTACACTCCTCGTTTTTTCTTTAAATTATACTGCACAACCTGTGGCACAGGTGGAACATCCACTGGCATCGTCAATTTTCTTTGGTCGAAGGGACATGCCACCGCCAAAGTTCTCTTCATCAGAAAGAATCACGAAGCCTTCATATTCATCATAAAGATCCTTTGCCACGATGAAAGTGATGTCTTTCACCATTTCTACAACGTCACTTTCTGAAGGTTCATCCACCATAAGGCCAAATCTTGGACCACTGCAGCCAAAGCCAGCCAGGGCAAGTCTCACAACCTTAGGCTCTATTTCGTTGGCCTCTAAAAGGTCGTTGAACTCTTGGTATCCAGCATCGGAAATTTCTATCATATTTGTTATTGTGTTGATCAATTAAAACCACTCCTTTAATTCTTATAAGTTTACTCTGATTTGCCTCTTTATTATATACCAATCTCTAAAATACTTCAAATGGTTCTAGAAGAGACACGAATCAAGATTTGCCATGGCTTTGAATCAGTTTCATAGCTCATAAGCCTTATTATAATAGATGATTCTTTAAATGTCCTGAAATTCTTCCATTTTTCATAAAAATACTTTCGTAAGAACAAAAGTATGGAAGAAAAATACTGTTTGATTTACTGCGGTGCATAGACGAAGAAAGGTGGTCTCTTTTTTAGTATAAGGGGAGGGATAGTAACTGATAAGAGAACATTATGAGAATATCTATAAGAGTATTGAATAATAACAATGTTTAGATCGTAATGGTGGTAAGGGGTGATTATATGAAGTATTACACTATTGGAGAGTTTGTGGAATTGATAGGGAAAACTTCTCAGACATT
>DOKV01000216.1 GCA_003510765.1 Clostridiaceae bacterium
GCCTATGAGCTCTTCTTTTTTGTACCCCATGAGCTCCTCAGTGGCCTTATTGAGGTATTGAAAGTTCCCTGCCAAATCAAAGGTTAAGACGGCATCAATGTTATCCTCAAACAAGGATCGATAGCGTTCTTCACTTTCCTTCAGCTGCAGCTCCATTTCCTTTCGATGACGGATGTCCTTGGCGATGCCAAAGACCTCCATGACTTCTCCATCGATGATCACAGGAATGGCGGTGATGTCTAAATACCCGATTTCCCCGAGCTTATTGATGGAGCGCATCTCAAACTGCGCCACTTCTTTATTTAAAATCCCCAGGAACTTTTCCTGGACCATATCCCGATCTTCTGCATAAATGACATCTATATACTTGAGCTGAACAATCTCTTCTTTTGTCCGTTTGAAGTATTCTGCTCCCTTGTGATTCATATCCTTAAAGCGGCCTTCTGTGTCAAGTAGGTAATAGATGTCTGGGCTTTGTTCAAAAAAGGCTTCGTACTGATGATGAATTTTATTGAGTTTTCTTTTCAGCTGATCTTTTTCACGACGATCTTCAATGAGAAGAAGTCTTGTGGACTGCCCCTCTTCCATGTCTAGGTGCACTGTTCTACAAGAAACGGACAACACGTTGTCAGGATCCATAAACACATCTGCGGCAAAGGTGGTGTTAGATGGACTTCTTAAGGCTGTTTCCACCACAGGAATGTTCAAAATCCCTACATCGCCTAAAAAATCCACAAGGTTCTCTTCTCTCATAGGCCCCGGATTCAATCCAAAAAAAGCATCAAAAGCTCGATTCTTCTTCCGAAGAACCAATGCTTCTCCCACACTTTCCTCAAAAAGAGCCATGGGTAGCGGTATTTCATGGAGCACTTTCAAAAGCGCTTCTTTGTTCATACTGGTGGTAACATTCATCACATCTCGTACCGATCCTTCTCTTCTCTTTGGATGTAAAGACATCCCTATAATGCATATTATACAGAAAAACCCAAAGAATGCCTATGAATGACGTGAAACTTTCTGGATGAAATTCGAGAGGATTCAAAAAAAAAGGCTGCCGATCCTTTGGCAACCTTTCCCTTGAAAACTTATAGCCCTTGGCTCTTTTTGGGCCTCCCCGTATTTTCGGTCACGGCCTTTTTCCAGTCTTTGGACAGCCCATCCCCACTTCTCATGGCACACACAGCTTCATGGATGGCCGCATAGGTGTTTTCAATACCCTCTTCATCTGCTACATAGTCTGCTGCATGGTCCTTGGTGATGCCCAGATCCCTTGCGGTCTCCACTGCATCGATGTTGGCACCTAGAAATAGAAAAGTCCATCCATGTTTTTCTTGCATCTTTTGGATGAGCCCTTGCACCTTCTCCCGGGTAAAGACTACACTGGCATTTTCTAATCCATCCGTGGTGATGACAAAGAGTACTTTTTGGGGGCGTACGGATTTTTTCATCTGTCCATGAACCTTTTTTAAGGCCAGGATGCTCTTGCCCACTGCGTCTAAAAGCGCCGTGGTGCCCCGAGGGACATAGTCATTCTTTGTTAAAGGGCTGATTTTTCTCAGGTCCTCTCGATGATGAAGCACCTGATACTCGTGGTCAAAGAGCACCGTGGTCACCAAGGTTTCCCCCAGCTCCCTTTGCTGCTTCTTCAGAAGGCTGTTGTATCCTCCTATGGTGTCATCTTCTAAGCCCACCATACTGCCGCTACGATCTAAGATCAACACCAGTTCCATGGATTGATCTTTTGTGTTTTGTTCTTCTTTCATGCTTGGCTCCTCCTAATCATATTGTATCTTTAGTATAGGAGGTTCTTGAAGATCTTTGGTCGCCTTGGAAGCGACAAATTAAAAACTCCCAAAGGTGTCTTCTCCAAAAGAAAAAAGCACTTCATTGATGTCAAAAAGATCCGGATTTCCTTCTTCTAGAAAATAACACACAATGAGATCCAAGCGACTACTTCGAGACAAGGCATAGCCTGCTTTTCTAAGAAGGTCTTCTGCTTCATCCAAAGAGAGACTCAAGGCAATGGCCAAGGACAGTGCTGTCTTTTTACTGGGCTGATACTGTTTGTCTTTTCGAATTTTCGAAAACAGCTTCCGATCCATATTGGCTTTTTTATACACGGTCACATCCTCCAGCCCCCTTTGGTCTATGAGGCGAAAAAGATGTTCTTGAAAGGTCTCTTCCGCTTCTTGTAGGAGCTTCTCCAACGAACGTTCCTTGACTATGCCTTGCTCTTTTCTTTGGGGCTCCATGGCCATCTCCATGGACATGGGCATAGAAGAAGAACTCCTCGTCCTAATGAGGTCTTCTTCCCATAAGCCCTTTTGGGCCAGATAGGCCGTCACCTTCTTCTTCAGAGCCAAAGATAGGGGAAAAGACTCCTCTTCCTGAAGTACCAAATAAATCCAAAGATCTTCTTCCTTTTGTCCATGGTGTTTCAGCACCGCTAGAGCTATGGATAGGGCTTCTTTTTTAGGGTAGCCAAAGGCTCCAGAGGAGATCAGTGGAAAGGCTATAGAAGAAACCCCTAAGTCCTTTGCCAACGCCAATGCTTTGGCATAGGCTTCCCAGAGGATCTTTTCTTCTCCCCTTGTCCCATCCACATACCGGGGCCCCAGGGTATGGATCACATAGGGGGGTAGCAAAACCCTCCCCCTTGGTCCATTTGGCTTCTCCTGGTTTCAGAGATTCTCCCCTTTGAGAAGCTGCCAAGGGCCATTCTCCAGGGGCCTTATGCAGGTCTCCATCAAGACGATCCTCTCCCAGCGGCTTTTCATGGGCAACCTGGACCAGGGCCTCTACATGAATCTTGGTGAGCTCTCCACGAATGAGTGCAAAGGGCATCTTTCATACCTCCTAGAATTTACTTGGCAATGTCTTGAAGCTTTTTAATTTGCTCTTCTCGACCCAGGACAATCATGGTCTCCCCAGGACCGAGTATTTCCTTGGAGCTGGGATTGAACAAAATGTCCTCTTCTTTCTCTTTGCCAAGGGCCAACACAATGAGTCCTGTTTTTTCTGGGATCCGTGCTTCCATGAGCGTCTTCCCTGCAAGACTAGATCCTTCCCCCACAAAGACCTCCTCCAACTGGAGGGTCATTTTCCCTGCATGGGTGATGCCATCTAAAAAGGAGATCACCGAAGGGCGAAGCATCATGGAGGCTATTCTCATACCCCCAATTTCATAAGGAGAGACGGTGTTATTGGCCCCAGCCCTTGTGAGCTTTTCCACCGAGTGTTCATCCACTGCCCGGGCAATGATAAAGAGTTTCTCGTTCATGTGACGGGCTGTGAGCACCGTATAGACATTTTCAGAATCCTTAGGTAAAGCTGCTACCAAACCCTTGGCTTCCTGAAGATTGGCTTTGAGTAAAATAGATTCTTGGGTCGCATCTCCTTCCACATGAAGAACCCCTAAGGACTTGAGCTCCTCTAAAGCTTCTTTGTCCTTTTCTATGACCACAAAGGGGATCTTTTCTTTTGTAAACTGCTTCACAATGAAGAGGCCTGTTTTCCCTGCCCCGCAAATAATATAGTGGTCTTTCAATTGTCTGATTTCTTTTTCCATCTTCTTCACCCTCCAGGCTTCTTTTACTTCCCCTTCCATAACCATGGAGATGATGTTGGACACCAAATACCCCACGGTACCAATGCTCATGAAAATCAATACCATGGAAAAAATCTTTCCTTCGGGTCCCATTTGCCGGATTTCTTGGAACCCCACCGTGGAGATGGTGATCACCGTCATATAAAGGGCATCCACAAAGGGCACCTCTAAAATAAGACTGTATCCTAACGTACCACCCACCAGAAGAAACAGCAATAATCCCACAAGCACCGTGACACTCTTTTTATTATCCATACTCCACCGCCTTCCTTTACTCTAGTATAACAAATTCTTTCATCCCTTCTTAGTTTTTTCTCCATAAAAAGATGTATCTCTTCCACGACTCCCCTATCATGGCCTCAAAGAAAAGCCCAAAGCGGCTCCTGATCTTGTTCAATCTCAGGACTATTTCTCCACCGCCCCTTTCTTACCCTATGGTTCCTCCATGATCCTAGACGGTACATGCACAGCCTAGGTCTAGAGCCTCGTAAAACCATAGGCAACCTATTGGCCAAGAAGGATCCTCTCCCTTTTTTACTTTCAAATTGGAAATCTACGGGCCACATTTTATGAAACTCATAATTTTTGCATAATTATGCATTTTTATAAAAGAAATCCTTTGAAGGTCAAGTTTTTTCTTGTATCATAATCTTACAACCCATGGGAGAAGTGTCTTTGTCTGATTCCACCTTTTAAGCCTATTTACATTCCTTCCCTTGATTACCATCTGGCACTTCTTCCCCTATAGCATGTATAAGACCCTTGCAAAAAACTTTGCAAGGGTCTTTCTTCTGTGCTCTATCAGCATAGGCTTTTCTTTTGTTTCTCCTTGGTTTCTTCTTTGGTTTCTCCTGGATCTTTTCTTTGGTTTCTTTTTGGTCTCTTCTTTTGTATATCTATGACTTTATCTTTAGCTGCAATTCTTAAGGTGCACTGCGATAAGTCCCGTTCTCAGAAAGAAGAAGGGTTTCCACAGTGCTCACCACAAAGGCATCGTCTTCATACAAAAGAAGAAAGTTCTTTTGCACGCTATAGTCTTCTGTCCACAAAATGGCTTGGGCTTTTCCAGGCCATCTGGTGGGCACTTGCATCTCTTCATACATCCAGGATTCCGTATCTGGATTCTTTTCCATATACCTTTCAATGGC
>DOKV01000169.1 GCA_003510765.1 Clostridiaceae bacterium
TCAGTGATACGAAAGATGCGTTAAAGATTTCGCTTTTTCAAGGTATGACCAACGTGAACTTTGGGTTTACCAAGAAAGATGAGCTGATCATTAGGGTTTTGCTGCCAAAGGCTTATGATGAAGATCTAAAAGTTGTCAATGTCTCAGGAGACGTATTACTTAAAGACTTGATGTTGGCAGAGGTGACCTTGGAGAATGTGTCTGGGGATTTGATCATCGAAAGTGGACGCTATGAAGAGGTGGACTTTCGGAATGTATCGGGTCAAATGATCACTTATGGCCAGGTGGAAGAGTTTCAAGGGGAGAATGTCTCCGGGAAAGTCACAGCCACCAATCTTCAAGGGCGTTTCCAAGTGGAGACGGTCTCTGGAGCCATGCATCTTCGTTCTCTAGCCCTACAAAAAAAGAGTCAGGCGGAGTCCGTGTCTGGAAAAATCACCGTGGAACTGGAAGGGATGTCAGAGCTGTCCTATGACCTATCCAGTGTCAGCGGTAAAATCCAAGTAGAATCGGGAGAAGAAACCATGGAAAGTGGCAGGTCTTTAAAAAGAAATCACTCTGATGGAGAAAAGTTAGTAGTTTCAACGGTTTCCGGGTCTATACTTGTGAAATATTAGCAAGATGTACAAAAAGTTTACAATTTGTTCATAGACTTTGTGATAATCTTATTTATAATTAGGTTATCAAGTATAAAAGGGGTGTTGTATATGAAACCATTAGTAGATCAGGATCTTTGCATCGGATGCGCCGTTTGTCCAAGTGTTGCACCATCAATGTTCGACATGAACGATGACGGAAAAGCATATCCAATCGTAGACGAAGTTCCAGCAGGTGAAGAGGATCTTGCGCAGGAAGCTGTTGACAGCTGTCCAGTAGCAGCCATCACATTGGAATAGTTTTAAATCAAAAGAGACCTTTGGGTCTCTTTTATTGTGTCTGGAATTCCTGTATAGTAGTACTATCTATAAGAAATAAAAAAATGGGTTTTGGCCAAGAAGCCGAGGACGTGTTGGAGGGCTTTAGCGCCTTCACATGAAGAACCCAGGGAAGGAGGATGTGATGATGGAGTATTTTGGTAGAAATCAGCTCTTTAAGATGATGCTACTGGCACTGGTGATTTATCCCATGGTGCCTGCAGCTTATACCCCTTGGATTGGCTTTTCTTTAGGTCTATTTTTCTTGCTTTATCTCATGATGCATCCAGACGCCTATGAGAAAATCAGGCGAGGTCGAAGACATAATAAACTGGCTTATGGCCTATCCAGTGCCCTGTTTATCCTGTGGTCCTTGGTGAGCTTTGTCTACTCGGTAGATCGCATGAAAACTTTAGAGGGCATATTGATGTATAGTTCTGCTTTTGTACTGTTCTTCATCTTAAAGTATGAGCTGCATCGACCCAATCAAGTGCTTCCCCTGGTACGGGCATATTTTCTGGGGACTTTTATGGTGGGACTTTACTATGGTGGGCAAGTGCTTTATGAGGAGATCGTCCAAGGAATATCTTTTGATCCTTTGACCCATACGTCTTTTTTTGACCATGGACCCGTACTGGCCTATTTTATGCTCCTCCCACTATTTCCCGCCTTAGCCCTCTACATCTTCAAAGAGAAGACCAAAGAATCCAGGTTCTATTTTTTGGTGGCGTCAGTATCGGTGATTTCTATATTTATGACGGGCTCAAGAATTGCCATCATTGGGATTTTCATTGGCTTAGCCCTATTGTCTCTTTTATACTCCCTGAAGTTTCTTCTGGCTCTTTTGCCAGCAGGGATTTTCATGGTGCTCATTCCCATTTTTTCTCATCGACATAGAAGCTTTTTCGCCATCTCTGAAGGCATGGGGCGGATTTCCTTTTATCTAGAAATCATCAAAGCCCATTGGTCTTCCATATTCTTCGGTAGAGGGTTTTTCACCATGGATGGCACCATGACAAAGTTTTTAGTAGATCGTCCAGAGCTCTTGAATCTAGGCCAGGTAAACAGGCCCTACAACACGGGGCTTCAGGTACTTCTTGAACTAGGCTTGGTGGGCCTCTTCATCGGAGGACTTATCCTATTTTTCAAAATGAAGGGGATTTTAAACTACACCAAATCCTATAAGGCTCAAGCCAACTTAAAAGTGATGTATGTTGGGGTATTTGTATCCATGGTGGTGCTTCTGTATGTAGGTGCCATGGACAGTTATATGATGGATCCAAAGCTCCTCTATGCCATTGCCGCCCTCATGGGCATACTCCATGGAGATGCTAAATGGAAGGGCATTGGGAAGGTTTGATGGGAAAGAACTAAAATCCATAGAAAGAAAAGAGGTCTGGCTTTTTTTTGCCAGACCTCTTTTCTATAGCTTCTTCTACCAGAGAACTTTACATGCTTGTAGTTTCATGGAGACTAAACAGTCGTAAAGCTTGAGCCAGAATCTTCTCGGCATCAAGGGCGCCATAGTCTCTCATGGAAATGGCTTCCATGGGGACATTTTTAGCCAAGCATTCTTCTTGAATGTCTCCCAAGGCATGTTTCACTTGGGGGCCCACCAGCACCACATCTGCCTTTTCAATATATTTTTTCATGATGGACTCTGGGTAAGAAGCCACTTGGATCTCGAGATCCTTATGTTTGGCTGCTTCTTCCATTTTTTTCACCAATAGGCTGGTGGATAACCCTGTGGAGCAAAATAAAACAATGTTCATCAATACTCTTCCCTCCATAAATCTCAGAATATTCTTTCGCTATATTGTTATTTTATCATAGTTCAAGAAAAACTGCCCTTGTTTTCCTTGGGTTATCAGGAAAAAAGAAGAAAGTGTTAAATCACATCAAATTATATAGCGTAAAATGTATTCATGGGCTATGATGGAAGAAAGAAACCCGTGGGAGGAAAGAATAATGAAAATAGAAATATTTGCAGATCTTGTATGTCCTTTTTGCTATGTGGGCAATGGCATCGTGAGAAAATGGGCAGAGAGCTTGGAGGAAGAGGTGACCATCCTTCATCGTAGTTTTGAGTTAGACCCCAATAGTAGCAAAAGGGAATCTAAAAATACCGTGGAAGGACTGGCAAAGAAGTATGGGATTACTGAGGAAGAAGCCAAAGATCGCATGGGTAGCGTGGCATCCATGGCGAAAAAAGAAGGGCTCCCCATGGAGATCTTTAAGAGTGTTTCTGCCAATACCCATGATCTTCATAGGCTCCTCTATTTGGCCAAAGAAGAGGGCAAGGAAGAAGCTTTACTCACCGCTTTTTATGAAGCCCATTTTGCCAAAGGCATTGCCTTAAATGAGCAAAAAGAGGTCTTAAAGATCACAGGCGCTGTGGGACTAGCAGAGGAAAAAGTTTTAGAGGTACTAGAGTCCGAGGCCTATGAGGATGCCTTGGCAAAAGATCGCACTCTGGCCACTGCTTTAAAAATTCAAGGCGTACCCTATATGGTGTTTAATGAAACCTATGCCATCAGTGGCGCACAGCCTGTGGAGGTGCTCAATGAGCTCTATGAAACCTTAAAGAATGAAACGCAAAAGAATTAGGCCTCACACAAAAAAGGAACCTTTTAATTATAGAGGGTTCCTTTTTTGTGCCCACTATTTAAAAGATGCCTTGGGTGGAGGCCAATAGATCGGCAAAGGTCATGGGGAGAATGGACAGAAGCTCTCTAGGAGATACTTCCATTTGATATCCGCGCTTCCCGGCAGAAAGGATGATGGTTTCTAGGTTTTCGGCACCTCTGTCAAGGAACGTTAGCAAGGGCTTTTTCATGGCCACGGGGCTGACGCCTCCGCGTTCATAGCCTGTGAGCTTTGGGAGCTCTTTCAGATCTACCAAGGAAACACTTTTCTCGCAGCAGGCTTCTGCTGCTTTTTTTAGGTCTAGTTCTTTCTGAAGTGGTAGGCAAAAGACATAATGGGCTCCGCTGTGACCTTTGGTCACCAGAGTTTTATAGATCAAGTGCACTGGACGCTGAATCTCCTTGGCTAGAATCTCTGGGGTGAGGTCTGGGATCTTCAGGGAATAGGTGTGCATGGTGTAAGCCACTCCCTTTTCTGAGAGCAAGCGTAGGGCATTGGTTTTTACTTTTTTCAAGGGCATCTCCTCCACGGCTAAGTACGTATGGGCTGATTTTATCATGGCATGAATTTTTTGACAAATGAAAAAAATCTTCAGGGAAAATGGTTTAGTACTGGTAAACATAAGGTCATTGAAATCGTGTCAATTGTTTCTTTGTAAACAATAAATTGGTTTTGTTCATAAAGAAAAAAATGCTGTAGACCTTATAAATCAATATGTATAGCGCCTATGAAAAAATGATTTAATTTCGCTGAAAATTTTTGTGAAAACGCGTTGATTTTGAAAATACTTTTCTATATAATGGTCTAAGCGGTTTAACTTTACTAAACAAAAAGTTTAGTTTTGGAAGAATACTATGGATTTGGGAGGGTACTATGAAGATCGGCGAAAAAATTAAAAACTTGAGAATCAAGAACGCCCTGACCCAGGAAGAACTGGCCAATCGGTGTGAACTCACCAAAGGCTTCATCTCACAATTAGAAAGAGACTTGACGTCTCCATCTATTGCCACCTTGGTGGATATTTTAGAGGGTCTTGGGACAAACCTCAAAGACTTCTTCAATGAGACCACAGAAGAAAAGATCGTCTTTAGTTATGAGGATGCCTTTGAAAAAGAAAACGAAGAGCATCGAAACATCATCAACTGGATCATCCCCAATGCCCAGAAAAATGCCATGGAGCCCATCCATGTGGAGATTAAACCTGGGGGGCGTACCAAGGAGATTCCACCTCATGAAGGGGAAGAATTTGGGCATATCTTAACGGGGAGTGTATTTTTACACATTGGTCTTGAAAAACATAAAGTGAAGAAAGGGGAAAGCTTTTACTTTAAACCAGGAAAAAGCCATTACCTTTCTAATGAAGGAAAAACCACTGCCACCATCATATGGGTGAGCACACCACCAATATTCTAGAAAGGGGTATCGAGACCATGACCAGTAACATCATGATTGATTTGAAAAATATCACGAAGAATTTTGGGAAAACCACCGTGTTGGACCAAATGAATCTATACATTAGAG
>DOKV01000008.1 GCA_003510765.1 Clostridiaceae bacterium
TATGGCAAAATGTTGAAAGAGAATCAGCGCTTTGCCACCTCTTCAGAAGTGATCAAAGATTATGTGGACCTTGCAAGAATTCAAGGAGAGCGTCTTCGAAGCACCACCTTCCAAAAAGAGCAACCTTTGGCCGCTCATGAAGCTGAAATTGTGCCCTTCCCATGGATAGAAGGTACTATAAAATCCTTTGATCGTATCCTGGACCCCCATCCTTTTGTACCTTCAGATCCGTTGGTGAGAAAAGAACGGGCCAAAGAGATCTTGGCCATTCAAAGTCATGGGCTCTTTAAAAGACTCCATCATTTGAATCTCAAGAAGACGGTCATTGGCATCTCAGGAGGCTTGGATTCTACCCTAGCCCTCTTGGTGATTGTGAAAACCTATCAGCTTATGAATCTGCCCCTTGAAAACATCATCACCATTACCATGCCTGGGTTTGGCACCACAGATCGGACCTATCAAAATGCCTTGACCCTTTGCCGGGAATTGGGGACAGATCTAAGAGAAATTAGCATCGTAGAAGCTTCCTTGCAGCACTTTAAAGACATTGGTCATTCCAAGGATGTCCATGATGCCACCTATGAAAATGTACAAGCCAGAGAACGGACACAAATCCTCATGGATGTAGCCAATAAGGAAGGGGCCATTGTCATTGGTACTGGAGATCTTTCAGAGCTTGCCTTGGGCTGGTGTACCTACAATGGAGACCAAATGTCTATGTATAGTGTCAATGGCTCCATCCCCAAAACCTTGGTCCGTTACTTGGTAAAATATTTCTATGAAGAAGAATTCCAGGGGCCCATTGCCGAGGTGCTCGAAGACATTTTGATGACCCCTGTGAGCCCAGAACTGTTGCCCAAAGGAGACCAAGATGAGCTCCTTCAAAAAACAGAGGATCTTGTAGGCCCCTATGAGCTCCATGATTTCTTCCTCTATCACTACATGAAGTATGGGGCAAGTTTTCAGAAAATCCTCTTCATGGCTGTCCATGCATTTCAAGGGCACTATGAGGAAGCTGTGATTAAAAAATGGCTAAAAGTATTCATCAAACGATTCTACAGCCAGCAATTCAAACGCTCGGCCATGCCAGATGGTCCTAAAGTGGGCAGCATTTCTTTATCTCCCCGTGGGGATTTAAGAATGCCCTCCGACGCTTCCTTTGCTACTTTCATGAATATTTTAGACTAAGTTCATCTCTAGGAATTGAGTAAGCGTATAATGAAATCAAGTAGATGGGTTCAATTGAGCCAAGGAGGTAAACAACGATGTGGTATACAAAATCAACAGAGGATCTTCTTTCGGAATTTGAGGTGGACCCTAGGGAAGGTCTGACTAAGGAAAACGTGGAGAAGCGAAAACAGCAGTATGGGGAGAACAAACTGGCTGAAGGGAAAAAGAAAACCTTATGGGGCATGTTCCTGAGCCAACTGAAAGATGCCCTAATCTATGTGCTTTTAGGGGCTGCACTCATCACCTTACTGGTGGCAGAATATGCAGATACCGTGATCATTTTGGCGGTGGTATTTCTCAATGCCACCATTGGCGTTGTTCAAGAAAACAAAGCGGAAAAAGCCATTGAAGCGTTAAATAAACTCACCACCCCACGGTCCTTGGTAAGGCGCCAAGGAGCCATCACAGAAATCAATTCCCTAGATATTGTGCCAGGAGATGTGGTGATATTAGATGCAGGTCGATATGTGCCGGCAGATCTTCGACTTCTAGAAAGCGCCAATCTTCAAATTGAAGAATCGGCCCTTACTGGAGAATCGGTCCCATCAAACAAGTACTTCGATGCAGTTTTTACACAAGAGAATGTGCCCATGGGGGATCAATCGAACATGGCCTTCATGTCCACCTTGGTGACCTATGGACGAGGAGAAGGTCTCGTGGTGGCCACAGGCATGGCTACGGCGGTGGGGAAAATTGCGGAGAGCCTCAATGAAGAGGTAGACAGTATGACCCCACTGCAAAAAAGAATGGATGAGCTGGGTAAAACCCTGGGGAAAATAGCCATAGCCATCACCCTACTGATGTTTGTCATTGGCTTTTTCCAGGGAAGACCCTTACTGGACATGCTGCTAACATCCATCAGCCTTGCAGTGGCAGCCATCCCTGAAGGATTGCCAGCCATTGTGGCCATCGTTTTGGCCCTTGGGGTGACGCGCATGAGTAAACAAAATGCCATTGTGAAGAAACTGCCTGCTGTGGAAACGCTGGGTTCTGTGAGTATCATCTGTTCCGATAAGACCGGAACCTTGACCCAAAATAAAATGACGGTGCTGAAATACTATCATGATGGCATCTTTAAAGAGGTGGATGTTCAAGAAGATCAGGAGGAAATTTCTTCAGCATCAGCGGAAGAAATGACCAAAACCTTCGTCTTGTCCAGTGATGCCACTGCCACCAAGGAGGAATCCACAGGAGATCCCACGGAAATAGCCTTGATCGTCTTTGGGAATCGTTTTGGTTTAGCCAAAGAAGAACTCAATAGACTCTTTGAACGAGTGGGCGAACGCCCCTTTGATTCAGACCGAAAGCTCATGTCCACCCTTAATCGTGAGGGAGAAGGGTATCGGGTTCATACAAAAGGTGCGTTGGATCAACTGTTAAAGATTTCTACAAAGGTTTTTTTAGGTGGAGAAGTGGTGCCTTTAACAAAAGAGATGAAGGGGGAAATTTTACAAGATGCTGAAAAGATGTCTGAAGATGCCCTGCGGGTACTAGGCGCGGCTTATAGGGATACAGAAAAGGTCTTGGCGGAAGAAGACATGGAAAAAGATCTCACCTTCTTAGGGTTTGTGGCCATGATGGACCCTCCTAGAGAAGAAGTCAAAGCCTCCATTGATGCAGCCCATGGCGCAGGCATTACCTCCATTATGATCACAGGAGATCATAAAAGCACCGCCTTTGCCATCGCCAAAGAGCTGCACATAGCAGAGCGCCTTGAACAAGCCATCACCGGCAGTGAGCTGGATGCCCTCTCAGAGGAGGCTTTGGCTGAGCGCATTGAACACTATCGAGTGTTTGCCAGGGTTTCTCCAGACCATAAAGTGAAAATCGTCAAAGCCTTCAAATCCAAAGGACATATTGTGTCCATGACCGGGGATGGGGTCAATGATGCGCCTTCTTTAAAGCATGCAGACATTGGCGTAGCCATGGGCATCACAGGGACAGATGTGTCCAAAGGTGCAGCAGACATGATCCTCACCGATGACAACTTCACCACCATTGTCCGGGCCATTGAAGAAGGCCGAAATATCTATGCCAATATAAAAAAGGCAGTGATCTTCCTTCTTTCTTGCAACTTAGGAGAAATCATCGCCATCTTCCTTGCAGTACTCTTTGATTTAGCCATTCCTCTACTGGCTACACAAATTCTATATGTGAACCTGGTGACAGATACACTGCCAGCCATTTCTTTAGGAGTGGACCCTGGAGATGAGGATCTTATGAAAAAATCCCCAAGAGACCCTAAAGAGAGTTTCTTTGGGGGCGGTGCAGGGAAAAGAGCCATCCTCGGTGGTGTCCTCATTGGGCTGCTTACCCTACTAGCCTTTGCCATTGGGTTGAGGGAACGAGGGGTAAGTCTTTTAGATTCCAAGGGGGCCTCTGAAGAGGTCTTGATTTATGCAAGAACCATGGCTTTTGTGGTGCTGGCCACATCCCAGCTATTTTATAGCTTCACCCTTCGCAGCGAAACGAAGTCCATTGTTCAAGTGGGCCTTTTGAAAAATAAGTATTTGGTAGGCTCTGTGCTTACAGCCATTTTGTTGCAAGCCCTAGTGATCACCCTTCCTTTCACCGCCAAAGCCTTTAAAGTAACGGCTTTACCACTTAATGATTGGTTCATCGTCTTCGGGCTATCTTTATTGCCCTTACTGATCAATGAGCTCATCAAGCTCTTTGCCAGAAGGCGTCGTTCCTCATAGGTTGACAAAATCTCTTGCCCTCTATTTGGCATGTTCTGGGCAAGAGATTTCCTTTATATTTACAGCCATTGGGGATACCCTTCTTTCATGGGGTGTGATACTATATTAAGGCACTAATCATCGGGAGAAGTCTTCTCCCAATACAATCGCAAGGAGTAACTATGGAACAAGCAAGAAAAATCTTTGGATTAAAAAAAGAAGCAGTGCTTCTAGATTCATGGCTCTATATCACCAAATCCATGCTGGCCATCGGCACTGGATTTCTACTGGGTAGCATGTTTTCTGTGACAAGATTGGACATAATTTCGGTACTACTCGGGGTCATGTACAACCTTGAAGCCACCAACATCTCTGCGGTGAAGGGCGGCATCAATCAGCTCCTGGCATCCTTTTTAGGAGCAGTCACCACAGGGATTCTCGTGTCCATTTTGGGGGTGAATGTGGTCACCATCATGCTGGGTATGGGCTTAACCTTATACATCGCCTTAAAAATCGATTACACTGCCGTCTCCCCTGTGGCTATTTTTACCAGCATCTACATGACGCAGTTTTTGCAAAGTGATGCTTTGGGAAATCCCAGTATCTTCTTAACCATTCGGTTGAGAATATTCGCTTTGGGATTAGGTGTTGCAGTGGCCCTTCTCTTTAACTTCCTCTTTTCTTTTGTGTATTATCGAAAGATCACCAGAAAGAGGTTGGAGTATGTGAAGCTGAAGTTAGATGAGGTTATGGCTTTAACCTATGATTATCTGACCAAGGACATAGCAGAGAATACCATTTCCTACAACCCTGCCTTTTCCCAAGTCTTCGCCCACATCGATGCCGTGGCCACCAATTTGGCTGCACTGGAAAAGGATCCACTGATTCCCTTTAAAGTCTTGGAGAAGAAAAATTTGATCACAGCCATGACCATGATCAGTAAATTGAAGCTTTTGGCCCATTTAGCGTATAACAGCTGTTATATGAAGGAAGTGTATAGAGTGGACTTCCAAGAGAAACACCTGAAATCCTTGGGGGATTTCAACCATAAGTTGAAGCAATTAGACTTTTTAAAAGTAGAACCAGACAGTGATGCTTTTATGCCCCACTTCCCTGTGCCTGAACATGACGATGAAGAAGCCAAAAGGATTTATGAGAACTTGGATCTTATTTTCACAGAATACAATGCACTGGTGGAGCTTCATCATC
This sequence comes from Clostridiaceae bacterium, assembly GCA_003510765.1. Lineage (GTDB taxonomy): Bacteria > Bacillota > Clostridia > Clostridiales > Clostridiaceae > Proteiniclasticum. Next base: position 5,118 of record DOKV01000008.1, read on the forward strand.
AAATGAAGTAATCCTCAAAACACATAAAAAGAGAAGGATGCATACCCTAAGGTATGGATCCTTCTCTTTTGCTCTTATAAGGATGCTTCCAGCATCTTGACCACTTTTTCCATGTACACTTGTTCCAGGGCTGTAAATCTTGCCAAGGAAGGGCTGTCGATGTCCAGCACGCCAAAGAGTGTCCCTTTTGCATAGATGGGTACCACCAACTCTGAACGAGAGGCTGCATCACAGGCGATGTGGTTGTCTAGGTTAAGGACATCGTCCACCAATTGGGTCTTCCCTTCTTTGGCAGCGGTGCCACAAACACCTTCACCCATGGCGATTCGATTACAGGCAGGTTTTCCTTGGAAGGGACCAAGAATTAAGGTATCTTCTTTTAGTAGGTAAAAGCCCACCCAATTGATGTCTTCTAGGTACATCTGTAAAATGGCGCTGATGTTGGCCAAGTTGGCCAACACATCGGATTCATTTTTCAGTTGTGCTTTCACAAACATGAGCGCACTGTCTAATTTCTTCTCTTGGGTCATCCCCTTGGGGTTGATGGTTTCTATCATGACATTACGTCCCCCTGCTACTTTTCTACGAGGTAGGTGCCCTTTTCATCTTGGCGGATGAGTCCTTTTTTCATCAGGTTACCCAGGGCAATCTTGAAGTAGTTTTTGCTACT
>DOKV01000079.1 GCA_003510765.1 Clostridiaceae bacterium
ATGGATGGAACCCATGGCCGAAGCCCCGGCCATCCTTCTTTTTCTAGAACCCGGTGAAGAAACGATCCATTATATAAGGCCCATAACAGAAGAGGGAACCTATCGCCTGACCCTGGCTTTTAGCGGCACCACGGAGAATGCCTTTGGACAGGAAGAGCCTCGGGATGAAGAATATTATATTCGCCGAATCTTTGAAGTGAAAAAGTAGTGGAAAAGAGATTTAGTGGGGGTATCTCTCTACTATTTTTCTAGGGACATGGAGGGGAATGTGATGAAAAAAATAGTTGCTCTGTTCCTATTATTAATGCTCATGGGGATCTTTGTTGGTTGTTATAAACAGGTCTCCTTGGTGCATTATGAAGAACTAAGGTCCATCTTACAAGAGGAAGGATACCAAATAGTAGATGAGGATGGTGATGAGAGTATTCTGCAAGGACAGCGAAAATGGGTCACCCTAAATGGTCAAGAACATCTTTCTGTATATCTCTATGACAGTGAAGAAGAGATGGAAAAAGATGCGTCTTATGTGAGCCCTGGAGGTACAAGTTACACCAATGGTAAAAAAAGCGCAGAAGTAAGTTGGACGTCCTATCCTCATTTCTACAAGAAAGGCAACATGATTGTACTCTATGTGGGAGAGGATGAAGGCATCATGGATCTTTTAAAGGTTCATGTGAGCACCCAGTTTGCAGGGTATACACCATAGCATGCATGGAGATCTTCACAAAACTATTCCCCTCAATGAAAATGAATCACCCCATGAAAAAAAGCCGAATCTTCCCCAAGGGAGGATTCGGCTTTCTCATTCGATGGGCTATGGTCTAAGGTTTAAAGATGGATTAAAACTCTGCATGACCTGTGGTTCTAGGGAAGGGAATGACGTCTCTAATGTTGGTCATGCCCGTGATGTACATGATGAGACGCTCAAATCCTAAACCAAAGCCAGCATGCTTTGTGCCGCCAAACTTACGAAGCTCTAAATACCACCAGTAGTCCTTTTCCTCTAGACCCATGGCCTTAATCTTTTCTAAGAGGACCTCTAAGCGCTCTTCTCTTTGGGAGCCCCCGATGATTTCACCAACGCCTGGAACTAGACAGTCCATAGCGGCAACGGTTTTGTCATCATCGTTTTGACGCATATAGAAGGCTTTGATTTCTTTTGGATAGTCCGTGACAAATACAGGCATCTTGTAGATCTCTTCTGTGAGATATCGTTCGTGCTCTGTCTGCAGGTCACTACCCCATTTCACGGGATACTCAAATTTCTTACCACTCTTTTCCAAAAGGTCCACGGCTTCCGTGTAGGTGACCCGCTTAAAGTCTGAGGTTAAGAGGAAGTTCAAACGCTCAAGAAGGGTCTTGTCGATGAACTGGTTAAAGAAGTTCATCTCCTCGGGAGCCTCTTCTAGAACGTATTGAATGACAAACTTTAGCATATCTTCCGCCAGCTGCATGTCATCTTGTAAATCTGCAAAGGCAATTTCAGGCTCGATCATCCAAAACTCCGCAGCATGACGAGCGGTATTGGAGTTTTCTGCTCTAAAGGTGGGGCCAAAGGTATAGACATCCTTAAAAGCCATGGCATAGGCCTCTGCATTGAGCTGGCCGGAAACGGTCAAGTTGGCCATTTTGCCGAAGAAGTCTTCCTTGTAATCCACTTCACCACCCTCTGTGAGTGGCGGCGTTTTAGGGTCTAAGGTGGAAACTCTGAACATTTCTCCAGCACCTTCGGCATCGCTACCGGTGATGATGGGCGTATGCACATACACAAAGCCTCTTTCTTGGAAGAACTTATGCAAAGCATAAGCCGCCAGGCTTCGCACTCTAAACACAGCAGAGTAAGTGTTTCCTCTTGGTCTAAGGTGGGCAATGGTTCTCAAATATTCAAAGGTATGGCGTTTCTTTTGTAAAGGAAAATCAGCGGAAGAAGCACCTTCTAGAAGAATCTCTTCTGCCTTGATTTCAAAAGGCTGCTTGGCATCAGGGGTATAGACCACCTTTCCCGTTACCTTAAGCGCTGTAGCAATGTGATACTTGGACACTTCTATAAAGTTTGCCAAGGTCTCATCAAAAACGATCTGCGCATTTTTGAAAAATCCACCATCATTGAGTTCGATAAACCCGAAGGCTTTAGAGACTCTTGAAGTGCGAATCCATCCGTGAAGGGTTACGGATTGACCTTCGTAGTCTTTGGCATGTTTGTATAGTTCTTTAACGCTGACCATAACTGTTTCTCTCCTTTGTACTCAGGGAGGCTTTTTCTTCAGCCCTCCCCTGGTTATTTTTTTGTATAAAAAAAGACCGTCGTCACCCACATGGGACGAGGATCTCGCGGTACCACCCAATTTATAGAGAAGAAGATTCTCTATCACTTGATCCTGTAACGGTAGGTCCGTCCCCCTGTACTACTACTTCCAAAGGGATGCTCCGGGTCGTTTTTCTAAAAAGTCTTACTGCCAATCTTCCACCATCATTGGCTCGCTGTGAGGAGGTTCTTTTTATACTCTTCCCATCTCTGCATGTAGTTATTTGATTCTTTACTTTCCTTAGTATACCCCAAAAGCTCGGGGCTGACAAGAGGTGCCTCTAGGCTTCTAGGATCCTTAGACCTCAATGGATTTCAAGAAAAGCCCCAGGGGAAAGACCCTGGGGCACCTAGTCATCTTGTAGATTATTGGTCTAAGAGGGTTTCCAGAAGCTCTGCCACCTGGACCGATTCTCCAGCACCCATGGTGAGGACAAGATCCCCTTCTTCCACCAGGTGGTAGAGATGGGCGGCTGCGTCTTCAAAAGTTGAGAAGTTTACGGTATTTACGGTGCCTCTCTTTTTAATGGCTGCCCCCAACTCCTCAGCACTCACAAGTCCTGTATCCGGTTCTCTTGCGGCGTAAATGGGCAGCAGGAGCAAGGTATCTGCATCATCAAAGCAAGGAAGAAATTCGTCAAATAGTGCTTTGGTCCTGGTGTAGGTATGGGACTGGAACACCACATGGATTTTTTTGTGCTTCATTCTGAGCACTGTCTCCATGGCACTTTTGATCTCTCCTGGATGGTGGGCGTAGTCATCCAAGACCATAATGCCTTTTTTTGTGTACAAATGTTGGAATCTTTTGTCCACCCCTTGATAACTGTTCAGCCCTTTTTGGATTCCCTCTAGGGAGATGCCAGAAGCCATGGAGGCTAGGATGGCGCCCAAGGCATTATAGATGTTGAATTCTCCAGGGACTTTTAAAGAGATCTTGGTTAAAAGCTTGCCATGATACACCACGTCAAAGGAGGCGCAGCCAAAGGCATCATAGGTGATGTTTTTTCCTTGGAGATTTCCTTTCTTAAGGCCAAAGGTCTCCACCTTCACTGTGGCATCCTCCAGGATGTAGGCCATGTTTTCATCGTCCAGGTTTGCCACCACGGTGCCATCTTTGGGCATCACGCCAAGGTAGGCTTTAAAGGTGTCCAAAATATGTTGCAAATCTCGATAGTAATCCAAATGGTCCGCTTCTACATTAAGAATCAACGCCACTTTTCCAGGGAACTTCATGAAAGAAGCCTTATATTCGCAGGCTTCGGTGATGAAAAAATCACTGTCGCCAATGCGGTAATTTCCATCAATCAATGGGAGGTTTGCCCCCACTAAAATGGTGGGATCCTTCTCATCGGCCAAAGCAATGGCTGATAGCATGGAGGTGGTGCTGGTTTTTCCGTGGGTACCCGTGACGGCGATGGAATTTATGAAGTTCTTCATGAGGTGCCCTAAAAAGGCTGCTCGGTCAAAGGTTTGAATGCCCAGGGTATGCGCTCTTTGGAGCTCCTCATTGTCCTCACGAATGGCTGCGGTATAAATGACCAGATCTTGGTCTGTGATGTTCTCTTTCTTGTGGCCATAATAAATCTCTGCGCCTCTTTTTTGCAACTTCTCGGTATTTTTGGAGGGGCGCTGATCAGAACCTGTGACCCGAATGTTATGGTTTAATAAAATGGCAGCCAGGCCACTCATGCTGACGCCGCCTATACCAATAAAATGGACTTTTTTATGTTCGTATTCTTTCAGATCAAACAACATACAATGCACCTTCTTTCTCTCCATATAGTACAACAAAAGAAAAAAGGGGGGAAGTGGAATTTTTTCAGCTTCCTTCTTCTGAGAAAAGAATTCCATGAAATCCGAATATTCGTGTTGGGTATATTGAAAAACATTCGATAGTCATGTAAAATATAATGAAATAGAGAAAATAGGAGGTTCCTTCATGCAGAAGTACTCGAGAAACAGTCGCATCAGTGCCATTACAAAGATTCTCATTGAGAATCCCCATAAAATTATGAGCCTGAATTATTTTTCGGAAATGCTCAATGCAGCAAAATCCACCATCAGTGAAGATATCCTGGTGATTCGAGAAGTGCTGGAGGCCATGGACATGGGCAGGGTAGAAACCATCGCAGGGGCCACTGGTGGCGTACGTTACTTGGCAAGAATGGGCACAGCAGAAGAAGAGGCCTTTGCAGAAAAAATCTGTGAAACCTTAAGAGATCGGTCTAGAATTGTACCAGGAAACTTTCTGTACATCACAGACATTATGCTAGACCCCACCATCGTCCATAAAGCAGGGATTATTTTGGCTTCTAAGTTTGCCAAGGCCAAGGCAGACTATATCATCACCGTAGAAACCAAAGGCATTCCTTTGGCCTATGAAGTGGCCAGATATTTGGGGGTGCCCCTCATTGTGGCAAGAAAAAATGCTAAGGTCACAGAAGGCACCAGCGTTACCATCAATTATGTCTCTGGCACCACAGGTAGGCTGGGGAATATGGGCCTTGCCAAAAGAACGTTGAAGTCCTCGTCTAAATGTTTGTTCATTGATGACTTTCTTCGGGCAGGAGGCACCGTTCATGGCATCTCGGATCTACTACAAGAATTTGATTCAGAGCTCATAGGCATCGGTGTGTTGGTGGATACCAAAGAGGTCCCAAAGAAGATGCCTACGTCTTACGTTTCCTTGGTGGATTACCATGGCATTGATGAAGAAGGAAACATCACCGTAACGGTCTCAGGAAAAGCATAGGATCTAGAAGTAGAAGCTTTTGAACAGAGGAAAAGCTTCTACTTTTTTGCCTTCTTTTGATACCTTGTAAAAGAGGGGCTTTCAAGTTAAGATATAGAAAAGACGGAATAATCACATAATGAAACCTGCCCCTAGGCAGGATCCTAGAGGCACTTAGAAAGGAGAGCATCATGCGTGAAAAAATACACCTCAATGAAGGGTGGATGTTCTATAGAGACGTAAGCATAGAAGGTTATTTTTCAGGGGAAGTGGAAGGAAAGCACGTGGAGATGGTGGATGTACCCCATACTGTACAAATGCTCCCCTACCACTATTTTAATGAGGAGATGTATCAGTTTCAAAGTGTCTATGAGAAGGAGGTTTTTTTCCAAGAGGACCAGGAGAAAAAGAGAATGATCCTTACTTTTGAAGGGGTAGCCAACAGTGCGGTGGTGTATATCAATGGTGTCCTAAGCTTCCATAGTGAAAGTCCCTATGTGCCTTTTTCCAAGGATATTTCAGGAGAAGTTCGGCTAGGACAGCTCAATACCATTGTGGTGCTGGTGGACTCTCGGGAGCTGCCTTTCATCCCACCCTTTGGCGGGGTGGTGGACTACTTGAGCTTTGGCGGCATATATCGTGGGGTTCATCTGGAGATGAAGCCCAGGGAATGCATAGAAGAGGTCTTTGCCTATGGGGCTTCGGTATTAGAAAAGGAGAAGAAGCTCCTCATTGAAACGGCAGTCCAAGGGGCTTATCAAGGGTCTCTAGTCTATAAGCTCTTTGATGAAGAAGAAGACCCTTCCATGGAAAAGCCCATTTTCACAGGGGTGAGAAGAATCGACCAACAAAGGGTGAAAAATACCTTCCTGGTGAAGGATGTGGACTTATGGGGACTAACCCATCCCAAACGATACACTTTGAAAACCATGCTGATGAATCAAGAAGGGACGCTTCTGGATGTTCAATATGAGAAAATTGGTTTTCGAGAAGCGCTATTTAAGGATGATGGCTTCTATCTGAATGGGGTGAAGACCAAAATACGAGGACTGAATCGACACCAAAGTTATCCCTATGTGGGCTATGCCATGCCCAAATCCATGCAGCGATGGGATGCGAAAATCCTGAAGGAAGACTTGGGCGTGAACTTGGTGCGTACGTCCCATTATCCCCAAGCCAAAGAGTTTTTAGAAGCTTGTGATGAACTAGGGCTACTGGTCTTTGAAGAAATCCCAGGGTGGCAGCACATTGGTGATGAGCAGTTTAAAGAGATCAGTAAGTATAACTTAAAAAGAATGATCAAAAGAGACCGTAATCATCCTTCGGTGATTATTTGGGGCGTGCGGATCAATGAGTCCCAAGACGATCATACCTTTTATGCGGAAATGAATAAGATTGCTCGTCTGTATGATCCTTCTAGACCCACCGGCGGCGTAAGAAACTTTGCCAAGAGTGAACTCTTAGAAGATGTGTATACCTACAATGATTTTGTTCATCAAGGGCATAATCAAGGGCTTCGGCATCCCAAGGATGTATTGCCTAGAAAAGCACCCTATCTGGTGACGGAATTTAATGGTCATATGTTTCCCACCAAAAGCTTTGATCCTGAGAAGCATCGGTTAGACCATGCCCTGCGTCATAGCAAGGTTTTGGAAGCCATGGAGGACCATGAAGCACTCTCAGGGGTCATTGGCTGGTGCATGAACGACTACCAAACCCATGGAGACTTTGGCAGTGGAGACCGCATTTGTTATCATGGGGTGTTGGATGGGTTTCGCCAAAAGAAGCTGGCAGCCTATGTTTATGCAGCTCAGCAAAGGGCTGATCCTGTGCTTATGGTATCTTCTTCCATGAACATCGGAGAACACCCTGGGGGAGATCTTGGCACCGTATATGCCTTCACCAATTGTGATGCCGTGGAGGTTTATAAAAATGATCAATTCATCAAACGCTATGAGCGAAAGAAGGACAAAGGTGTCTTCACCGTACCCATAGCCATGGAAGATTTCATTGGAGACCGCCTAGAAGTGGAGGAAGGATTTTCACCCAAGGATGCTGAAAAGGTCAAGGAGATTTTAAAAGCCGCAGCGGTCCATGGGACCCAGTTGCCGATGATGCTAAAAGCATCCATGGGGTGGATTCTTTGGAAGTATAAACTTCAGCTTAGTGATGCCATGAATCTCTTTGGTAAGTATTATTCTGGTTGGGGTCAAGACCAATGGGTCTATACCTTCAAAGGCCTCCTAGGAGGCAAAGAGGTCCTCACGGTGAAACGGGGGCCCTCTAAAGAGCATCATTTACGGGTAACGCCGTCCCACAGAGCTCTTCAGGTGGAGGAAACCTATGATGTGGCCATGGTATCCTTGCAAGTGGTCAATGAGCATGGAGACCAGCTAAGCTATAGCAATGAACTCCTAGAAGTGATGGTGGAAGGTCCTTTGGAGATTGTAGGGCCCAAAAGATTCCCTCTGCGTGGAGGCCAAGGTGCCTTCTATGTCCGAACCAAGGGAGAAGGAGCGTCTGGACAAGTCACGGTGCTTAGTGAAACCATGGGAGAAGTGGTAGTCACCTTTACCATCAACAAGAAACCCGTGCAAAGAGGGTAGTAAAAAGAGCTTAAAAAAGGAACTTTAGCCATCCATGAGATGGCTAAAGTTCCTTTTTGGGCATCCAGCTTTTGTGGACTTAATTTTGAAGTTCCACCAGCTGGATTTTCACGCCATTGGGATCTTTGATATAGATGAACCGCATGGTTTCATTGGGCTGAATAGGTCCCCCTAGGATGGGAATGCTCAGTTCCTTTAGGTGATGAGAGATTTCGTCTAAGGAAGGTACCTGAAACCCTAAGGAAATGGATGAACAGGAAGGAGATACTTCTGATCGCTGATCTTGGATGAGCTCAATAGCCGTTTCCTCTGTTCTTAAAAAGGCGATTTCCATGTGAGGCCCAGCTTTAAATCGTTCATAGGGATGTAAATCTAACACTTGTCTATAAAACTGTAGGGATTCCTCAAGGTTTTTTACTGTGATGGTTGTCCAAAGAAATTTCATGGGGCCCTCCTTTTGAAATATACTATGATACTATTACAATAGCTTATTCAGTATTCTATGTAAAGAAGAAAAGTATATATGGAAAACCTAAAGGGTCTCTTGGGGAAGCGCTTCTCATTGATCCTTTCGTTTTTGTAGTAGTCGAAGGACAGAGATGAGATAGCCGCTGAGAAGAAGAGCTAAGAAAAGAAACATCAGGGATGCCCCCAGGTGGTCTTGAAGCAGGTAGGCCAGGACAAAGAAGAACATGGTCAAGGAAAAGAGGATAAAGAGGAGAAAACGCCTGAAAATCTTTGGGGTCTTTTCGCTGGTGAGGGCTGCGCCAAAGCCTTCTAAGACCACTTCAGAAAGGATTTCCCATAAAAGTTCCATTTAGAACGCCTCCTGGAACACATATTTTTTTACAGCGTAGGCAACCCCTGCCTCATCATTGGTCAAGGTGATGGCATGGGCTGCTTTTTTCACCGCATCTGTGGCGTTGCCCATGGCGATGCCAAGGCCTGCATAGCGAATCATGGGCAAATCATTTTCTTCATCTCCTATGGCCATGATCTGTGCTTTATCTATCCCTAGTTTTTTCGCCAGGGCCTCAATGCCAGAAGCTTTGTTCACGTCTTTTCTAAAGATCTCCAAGTTGTCTTTGGAAGAAGACGCGGTTTGAAGCCTGGGATGGTTTTGAAAGACCCTCTTCAACTTGGCTAAAGCAGCATGATCTCCGTTGGAGAACACGATGGCTTTTAAAATACCACCTTTTACTAGCAGGGTCTTTTCTAAATCTTCCGTGGCAAGAAACGTCACCTTTTCACCTTCCGGCAGGCGCGCGTTGGCGCTGACATACCCGTTGCCATCGCCCAGGTCGCCTTGCTGAATGAGGGTATTCCAGCCATTAAAATGTGCATAAAGACCACTGCTCTGAATAGCCCGAACAGTAAATGTTACGTCCTCTTCATCCATGGCTTCATGAAGAAGCACCTCCTCTTCATCCTTCACAAACGCACCATTGGAGGCGATGGTTTTGGTGGGAATACCCAGGGTTTCCCCATAGAGTTTCCCGTAGTGATACATCCTGCCCGTGGCAATGGCGATGGTGATGCCTCTTCTATGAGCTTCTTGTAACACGGTGATATTTTCTTCTGGGATTTTCTTTTCCCCATTGTACAGGGTGCCGTCTACATCGATACAAATCAACTGGATGTTATTCATTTCAAAAATCTCCTTGGGTTTTTCTATCATTATAGCGAATAAAAGAACTTCTGAAAATCATTCCGTTAAATTATCAGAGTTTGATAAGAAAATAGCAAAAAATAGGGGATGAAAAAATCACTTGTTTAATGAGATACCCCAAAAGGTAGAAGGATTCTTATATTTTGACAATTTTAAATTTCCTGTTGATAATGTAATCCATTACAGTTTATAATTTAGGTATCATCCTTAAATTCTGAATTTTCAAAACGGATTTCAAGGACAGTAAAGCCAAAGACAAAACAAAGGAGGTTCAGTATGAACATTACAGATGTACGAATCAGAAAAATTGCAGCAGAAGGTAAAATGAAAGCCATTGTGTCCGTGACCTTTGACAATGAGTTTGTGGTCCATGACATCAAAGTCATTGAAGGTCAGAATGGGTTATTCATTGCCATGCCGTCTCGCAAAACACCAGATGGAGAGTTTAAGGATATTGCGCATCCCATCAATACGCAAACCAGAGAGACACTTCAAAACTCTATTCTTTCTGAGTATGAGAAGGTCAGACAAGAAGAAGAAGAAGAGAGTGTCTTGGTGGATGAGCCCATAGCCATCGATTAATTGAAAAAGAACCCCTTTAGGGTGATGAAGATGCTAGAAATCAGCGGTTTTTTTCCATGGAAAAAAACCGCTTTCTCTATGTTTGTAAAGATTTTTTTATAAAGCATGATGAGAAAGAGTCTAGAGAAGCCTTCCTCCATTGACAGATTCCAAAGGAAAGAAAAGCTTTTCCACGGTTTTGGTACCAAAAGAAGTCCTTTGACGGACATAGTGTATTTCTCTTGTACGGGTCTTAATATGAGGGG
>DOKV01000189.1 GCA_003510765.1 Clostridiaceae bacterium
ATTCGAAGCCATGAGCTTTTTCCAGAGGATCAGCTTTTGACACTACTCATGCAGGAGTCACTAGACTAGAAAAAACCTGTATTTTAAGAAAGAGAGGAAAACATTGCAGATTGTACTTTGCAACGTTTTCCTCTTTTTCACTAGAACTTCTTACAATAGGTAGATGCCCTCCTTGGCTAAAGTAGTGCGCATCTCCTCTGGCCAGATGCTGCTTTGGACTTCACCGATGTGGGCCTTTTGAAGTAGAAACTGACAGATTCTGGACTGCCCGATACCCCCACCCATGGTCAAGGGAAGGGTGCCTTTTAACAAGGCCTCATGGTAGGGGAGCGTTCGTTTCTTTTCTTGACCACTTACATGAAGCTGCCGGGCCAAAGCCATGGGATCCACGCGGATCCCCATGGAGGAAAGCTCCAAGGCGTCATCGTGGAGGGGGTTATAGAAAATCAAATCCCCGTTTAGGGTCCAGTCGTCATAGTCTGGTGCCCGGCCATCGTGGGGGACACCGCTGGAGAGTGGATCCCCAATACCTATAAGAAAGAACGCGCCGGTTTCTTTGGCATAGGCTCGTTCCCGTTCTTTGGCGGAGAGGGAAGGATACTTTTGAAGCAGCGCTTCTGCAGTGATGAAGGAGATGTTCTTGGGCAAGATGGGACGAATCTTCGGATAGGTTTTTTGAAGGAGCAGCTCTGCATCTAAAAAGATGCCATAGAGAATCCGCACGGTGTCTTGTAAGGTACTTATGGTCCGATCTCCTTCCCCGATGATTTTTTCCCAGTCCCATTGGTCCACATAGACGCTGTGAATGGCATCTAGGGTTTCATCCCGACGAATGGCGTTCATGTTGGTATAGAGGCCTTCCCCTAGGGTGAATTCATATTCTTTTAGGGCTTTTCGTTTCCATTTGGCAAGAGATTGAACGATTTCCACCTCTTTGCCCGTATGAAGCAGATCAAAGGATACAGGGCGCTCGACCCCGTTTAGGTCATCGTTTAAACCACTGCCTTTTTCCACCATCAAAGGAGCGGAAACTCTGGTGAGGTTTAAACGCGCTGAGAGCGCTTCTTCGAAAAAGACTTTGATGAGTTTGATGGCTTCTTGGGTTTCTCTTAGGGTTAGGGTGCTACAATACATGGGAATTCCTCCTTAAAATAAAAAATCCCTTTCCATCCCATAGATTGGGACGAAAGGAAAGGTCTTCCGCGGTACCACCCAGTTTAGTCCATGCTCATGGACTCACTTGTTAAGATACAGGCACTCTGATAAAAGAGCCGATATCCGACTTCTGTAACGGGAAGGCCCGGCCGGGTCTACTATAGATTTCTTCCGGCAGCTCCGAGGTGTTTTTCCAACTTCTTTGGATACCGCCAGGTTCGCACCAATCCCTAGCTCTCTGTGGGTCCTTGAAAGTGTACTTCTCTCATCAACACTTGCTTATGATAATTATACAAACATTTGGATCCTTGTCAAGGGTTTTTGCTGGAGAAAAAAGGAGAGCATCCTTTGAAAATTTTTTAAAAGAGGGCTTGCATTAATTTCTATCCTTGGTATAATAGTCTTTGTAATGACGTTCCGCGATAGCTCAATGGTGGAGCACTCGGCTGTTAACCGATAGGTTGGAGGTTCGAGTCCTCTTCGCGGAGCCATTTTTTTTATTTCATAATTGTGATGAAAAAGAGGAGTATTCCTCCCAGTCTTTTTAGAGAAGATCCGGTGTGGTGAAAGGATCTAAGACGGAAGGAAGAAGGGCGCTTTGGAGCAATAATTGTTTGTAAGAGCAGGGCTTATGCCAAGAAGGGTGGAACCGCGGAGAAATCCGTCCCTTCATGGTGTAGGCTCTTTTTGATTAGATAAATGAATGGAGGACGATGACAATGGAAAAGACCATGGATAAAATTGTAGCCCTGAGTAAGGGAAGAGGCTTTGTCTACCCTGGTTCAGAGCTTTACGGTGGACTGGCAAACTCTTGGGATTATGGCCCATTGGGTGTGGAACTGAAGAACAACATTAAGAAGGCTTGGTGGAGAAGGTTCATCCAAGAAAGCCCTTATAATGTAGGACTGGATTCTGCCATCTTGATGAACCCAGAAGTGTGGAAGGCATCAGGCCATGTGGATAGCTTCTCCGATCCATTGATGGATTGTAAGGAGTGTAAAGCAAGGTTTAGAGCGGATAAATTGGTGGAAGACCACATGACAGAGCAAGGCGTTGAGTATGCTTCCGCCGATGGAAAGACTGAAGAAGAGCTGAAAACCTATATTGAGGACCACGGCATTGTATGTCCCAAGTGTGGCAAGAAGAACTTCACGGACATAAGAAAGTTCAACTTGATGTTTAAAACCTATTTGGGCATCACCGATGAATCTAAGACAGAGATTTTCCTTCGCCCTGAAACGGCCCAAGGGATTTTCGTGAACTTTAGAAATGTACAAAGAACCAGTCGTAAAAAGATTCCTTTTGGTATTGGCCAAATTGGGAAATCCTTTAGAAATGAAATTACCCCAGGAAACTTCATCTTTAGAACCAGAGAGTTTGAACAAATGGAGTTGGAGTTCTTCTGTAAACCAGGCACAGACTTAGAGTGGTTTGAATACTGGAAGAAGTATTGCATGGACTTTTTACTGGATTTAGGACTTACAGAGGAAAACCTACGGATGAGAGACCATGCTGAAGAAGAGCTTTCTTTCTATAGTGTAGGTACAGCTGATATTGAATACAAATTCCCCTTTGGTTGGGGAGAGCTTTGGGGCATTGCAGATCGTACAGACTATGATTTGATGCAGCATGCAACCCATGGAAAGACGGATATGAACTACATGGATCCTGTGACCAATGAGAAGTTTGTGCCTTATTGTGTGGAGCCATCTGTGGGTGTGGACAGACTCTTTTTATCTTTCTTGTCCGATGCTTACGAGGAAGAAGAACTTGAGGGGGGAGATGTACGAACAGTGCTGAAGTTCCATCCAGCCATTGCCCCCATCAAAGCGGCCATCTTGCCCCTTTCAAAGAAGCTCTCTGAGAAGGCCATGGAAGTATACACTCAGCTTTCTAAGCATTTCTTGTGTGAATATGACGATGCAGGTAGTATCGGCAAGCGGTATAGAAGACAAGATGAAATTGGTACGCCCCTATGCATCACCATTGACTTTGATACTTTAGAAGATCAGGCGGTGACCGTGCGAGACCGAGACACCATGGAGCAAGTGCGCCTATCTGTTTTTGATTTGGTGGACTACGTAGAAAAGAAATTAGACTTTTAGAAACTAAAAAAAGATCCCTATAGAAGGAACTGTCTGGAGAAAAAGAATCTAGACAGTTCCCTTTACTTTGGGAGAAGCATTTGCACAATGGGAAAAAGAAGGTAGAATAAAAGAGAACTAATATGGCATCTGGAGGCAATATGAAAAAAAACCAACACAATAAACGCAATGAAGAACTGGCATCAGCAGTGGTGAAAGGTGCGGTGGATCGGGTCTATGATCTCATCATGGCCAATGCTTTGCTGATTCTTTTTAATATTCACATCTTGATCTTTTTGCTCTTTTTTACACCAGGCAGTTTGTTTGCCTTTTACTTTTTCACGGCGGTGCTGCTGTTAAATGCACTACCTTCCTACGGAGCGCTGTATTATAGCCTTCATGTGGGCCGTGAAAAAACCATTTATCATCGTTTTTTTGCAGGCTACCAAAAGATGTTCAAAAAGACTTTTTTGCCAGGGGCAGCGGTGTCTTTTTTCAGCATGTTTGTGTTACTCAACGGTACCTTTTTAACGGTGATGAACCTTCAGCCCCTCTATGTAGTCCTGCAACTGGCCGTGATTTTCCTCCTCTTTTATGTGGTGGCGCTGGTGCCTTTCATGGCCACGGAGCAAGGGAAGATGAAAGGGTATCGGATGGCCTTAAAGGAGAACTTCTTTCGAGGGATTCTTGGTAGTGCAGCCTCAACCCTCATCATAGGGGGAAGCTTATATCTAGGAAGACTGATTATTTTCCCGGTGATCCTGGGATTCTCCTTAGGTGCTCTGGTTCAAGAGGTCATCCACAAAAAGACCAAAGCCATGGATGCCTTAAGAAAAAATGGAAAAAAGAAAGTATAAGGGTGGCGTAGATGAAGAGGAATTTTGAAGAATTTAAAGAAAACATTCGAGGTAAAAAGGTAGGTGTGGTAGGCCTTGGCGTGAGCAATGTGCCCTTGATGCGGTTCTTGGTGGATCTTGGTGCACAGGTTTATGGCTTTGATCAGCGAGAAAAAGAGGCCTTGTCAAAAGAACTGGATGCGGTGAAGGACCATGTGAAGCTCCATCTAGGGGAGGATTACTTGGCTCATTTAAAGGGCATGGATGTGATTTTCAAAACCCCTGGGATGCGGGCAGACCTAAAAGAACTGGTGGAGGCGGAGCAAGCTGGGGCAAGGATCACCTCCGAGATGCAAGAGTTTTTGACCTACTGCCAAGGAAAGACCATTGGGGTCACTGGCAGTGATGGAAAAACCACCACCACTTCTGTCATTGGAGCGCTTCTTCAAGAAGCGGGGTGTCATGTCTATGTGGGTGGAAACATCGGGACACCTCTTTTCACCAAGGTGGAAGAGATTAAAGAAGAAGATTTTGTGGTGCTGGAGCTGTCCAGTTTTCAGCTCATGACCATGACCGTTTCCCCAGATATTGCGGTGGTGACCAACTTGACCCCCAATCATTTAGACGTCCATAAAAACATGGTGGAGTATATGGAGGCCAAGAAAAACATCTTGAGATTCCAAGGGTCCTCCTCGTTATTGGTGGTCAATGAAGACAATGAAATCACCAGAGGATTTGGTTCTTTAGGCAAAGGGAAGGTGGAATATTTTTCCTCTCAAAAAGAGATGGAGGATGCCCATTTCCAAGGGGGAAGTCTCTATCTTCGCTATGAACGATTGGTGGACCTCAAAGAGATGAAGGTGAAGGGCGTTCATAACGCCGAGAACTTTTTGGCGGCGTTCCTTGCGGTGGAAGAGTTTGTGCCTAAGAGTATCATGAGAACGGTAGCCCTTAAGTTTAGTGGGGTGAAGCATCGCTGTCAATTTATCAGAGAAGTGGATGGGGTGGCCTATTATAATGACTCCATTGCCTCTAGTCCCACCAGAACCTTGGCCAGCATTTCTGCCATGGAGAAAAAGGTCAAGGTGATTCTAGGCGGCTACGACAAGCACTTAGATTTCATGCCCCTCACCTTAAAAGCCAAGGACTACATTCAGGAAGCCGTGGTGGTGGGAGCCACTAAAGAGAAGCTCTTAAGAGCTTTTCAAGAGGCGGAGAAGATCACGGGGGTAAAAGTGCCGGTGCATTCTGTGGATACCTTTGAAGAAGCGGTGGACAAACTTCGGGAAATTTCCCATCCTGGTGATGTGGCCATACTGTCTCCAGCCTGTGCCAGTTTTGATTTTTTCAAGAACTTTGAGGCCCGAGGGGACCGCTTTGTGGAACTTGTGAAGGAATTTTAAACTTCTTGTGGACAAAGGAATTTCATGGATGGAAGAATTGTATCTTCAGATACTTTAAGGTAAAATCTAAAAGGATAGTATGTATACAACAAAAGAAATCGGGTAATTCTTGCCTTTTGGCAATAGGAGGGTAAATCTAATGAAAACAACAATTAAAAGAATTGGCATCATGACCGGTGGTGGGGACTGCCCAGGGCTAAACCCTGTCATCAGAGCGGTGACCAAGACAGCCATCAATGAGCATGACTGGGAAGTCATTGGGATCCGTAATGGATACAAAGGGCTTTACGACAATGATTGGGTGAAGCTGGATGGCGCATCCACCTCAGGTCTTCTTCATAAGGGGGGTACCATGCTCTATAGCTCCAATAAGGACAACCTGTTCCATTACTTGGTAGAAGAAAATGGAGAAATGGTCTATAAGGATGTTTCAGATGTGGGCGTGGAAAACATCAAGAATTTAGGCATTGATGTGATGTTCATCATCGGTGGGGACGGTACGTTAACCTCTGCCAGGGACTTTGCGCGAAAAGGCGTGAACGTTATTGCCATTCCAAAGACCATTGACAATGATTTGGCTTCTACAGATAGCACCTTTGGATTTAACACCGCCGTAGGCGTTGCCACAGAAGCGTTGGATCGTCTTCATACCACAGCCATGTCTCATCATAGAATCATGGTCCTGGAAGTTATGGGGCGTTACGCAGGATGGATAGCCCTTCATGCGGGTATTGCAGGGGGTGCAGATGCCATTTTGCTACCGGAGATTCCCTATGACATCCATAAGGTGGCCAAGAAGATTGAAGATCGTAAAGCCAAAGGTAAGAATTTCTCTGTGATTGTTGTGGGAGAAGGCGCGAAGCCTGTAGATGGAGAAGTGGTGGTCCGAGAGATCATTGAAGATTCACCAGACCCCATCCGTTTAGGGGGCATTGGTCTAAAGGTTGCCCATGATCTAGAAAAGCTTTGTGGCAATGAAGCTAGAGCTACCATTCTTGGTCACTTACAAAGAGGCGGTAGTCCTTCTTCTTCCGATAGAATTCTTTCCACACGGTATGGTGTGGCCGCGGTGAAACTGGCTGTGGAAGGGAAGTTTGGCAACATGGTCACCTTAAAGGGCGATCAGATGTCCTATGACTCTTTGGAAAATGTCATTGGTAGAAAGTCCAAGAATGTAAATCCCAATGGAGAATTGGTGGACATGGCCAAATCCATCGGTATTGTATTTGGCGATTAATAGAATAAGATCAAGCGCTCATTGCGTGGCTTTCATTAAGCATGATAAGAGACAAATGGTTTTGGGGAGTATCCCAAGATCATTTGTCTTTTTTTTCTTTCTAACCTTAACTTCCTGAAATTTTCCCACTAAAGATCGATTTGACTGGATTAATCTGCATCCGGATCCCGATTGATGTAGTCCAGAATCTCCTCAAAGGAGCGCCTGCTCTTCGCGATTGCCTCCATTAATTCTCGGTCTCTCATTGCCTGTCTCTTCTGGAGAAGTTCCTTCAGGACAGCCGCTTCCGCGTCGTATCTGGACTTGGCCTTGGCCAGGGCAGCCTCTGATTGTTTTATTTTCTCATCGATCAGGATCTTGGGTCCTCTTGGCATTAGAGCTCTCCTTTCAAACGTTCATTGATTTGATTTGCCTTGTTCTTTATGTCTGCCACATCCAGTCTGAAGGCCTTCAGAATTGCCTTCTGAGTGGCTGTCACCGCGTGGCTTAAGCGATAGTTGCCATCTCCCATCCTCGTCATCTCAATCTTTTCCAGTTCCCGCAGCGCGGCTGGAACCGTCATATAATTGGCTTTGCGGTCGTTGTTTACCATCTCCGCTTTCAGCAGGGTGTACAGACGGCTTCGAATGATTGTGGCAACGAACTCAATAAAGATTTTAGCCGATGCTGATTCGTTGGAGTGGACCCGAAGACTCTTGTTGCCCAGATAGGACTTGCTTCCACGGAATAACTTTTCCGATACATCACGCCCCTTATACAAGGTGATCGCTTCCTCGGCGGTCATCTTTTTTGAGGTCACAATGACGAAATATCCGCAAAGCTTCAGCTCGCGTTCAATCACGGCTTCCTTCTCTTTAAGGGCGAGGAAGGTCCCATCCTGATCATAGAAGACCTCAAAATATTGATTGTAGCTATCCGGCACACTCATCACTTTCCCCTGATAAGGAGCCATGAGAGCAGCCATGCGCTCGACCTTTGCTTTCAAAGCAGAGCGTTCCCAGGTTTGCTTTTCATCGCTGTGAAACAGATGGAAATGGCGGTCGTTTCGATCGGACTCATAGAGCTTATACCGGACGGTAATGCCCGATACATCATAGGCTTTCACCCTACGATTCCAGCTCTCTTCGAAGCTCCCCCGATGCGCCATGATCAGTTCATTGACCAGCTTGGCTCTCCCTTTGAGCATCATGACAAAGTCATAGCCATATTGATCCATGTACTCAATGTTCTGGCGACTGAAGTAGCCCCGGTCAAGAATAAACCCGATTTTGCGATACCCATAGGCATAGGATCGATCAAGCATGTACTGCAGTTGGGAGACATCTACGATGCTGCCGGGATATTCTTCATAGAATAGTGGTACCTGATTGCTGGTGTCATAGGCAATCGCGTAATTGAAGATGGGACAGCCCAGATCGACTTTCGGGTGTCCGAACTCCACCAGCTCAAGATCTCCAGCCTGGCAATTCTTATTCGTGGAATCATACGAAATATAGATTTTCTCTCGATGGTCTCTGGCTGCATTCCAGTCATTCAAGAACCCCATACTTTGTTCATCGGTCATCTGGCTTAGGAAGCCGGAGATCTTGGAATCACTGTAAATATGCATGTTTTCCGTGAACAGGGGATGGTTGTAAGCATAGTCGGGATAATACTGCGAGGCGTTGTTTTCACAGATGATCGAGTAGATCGCCAGATCCAAAAACAGGCCCAGATCAGGAGAGTTAAAGTACCGATCCAGCAGGGCTGGCAGTTTATAGGCTTCAACGATCTGCTGCAGGACAAGGAATGCCCCAACCTTGAGGGTATAGCTTCTTCGAACTGTGCCCTTTTTGACCGGAAGTTCAACCTCGGGAAAATACTTCAGAAAATTCTCGTTGGGCACCATTCGCTTTGGATTGTCCGAATCCAGTTTGCCGATGGTGACTCGTTTGGGAATGGTGTACTTGCGCTCAGGGTAGTAGATCCGTTCATATTCGAAGTCGATATAGACCGCGTTTTTCTTTTTCTGGTGAGTAATTTTCCCGTGAATATCGGGTACATCAACGACACAATCAAGATACATTCAAGCACTTCCTTTAGTGTTATTTCATACTAAATATTATATAACAAATGTCCCATGAATTCAACCCTAAAAGGCTGTATTCATGGGCTATGAGCGTCTTAGTATGAGGATCAAAATTTTTTAGTGGTATAATTTCAGGAAGTTAAGGATGAACCTTCAGGCCATGAT